>JBGTJT010000712.1:0-9563 GCA_041744995.1 Pirellulales bacterium
CCGCGTCCCCGCATCACTCACCCTTGGCCCAATACCCGATTTCGCGCCAGACTTGCGGCAGGAGCCGTATGAGCGAGTAGTTCACGTACGGATCTGAGCGGGGGGCCGCCGGCAACGGCGGTCCCTACCGCGATCGCCACGTGGCCTACAGTTCCAGCGCGCCGGTGCTGTCGCCTAGCGAGTCGATTTGGCAGCCCATTTCTCTCAGGAGGGAGACGTACAGGTTCATCAGCGGCGTCTCGTCGTCGTAGCGGATATGGCGGCCCGGCTGCAGACTACCGCCGCCGCGGCCTGCCAGCAGAATTGGCAGGTTGTGATGCTCGTGCCGATTGCCGTCGGCCAGGCCGCTGCCGTACACGATCATCGAGTTGTCGAGCAAGTTCCCCTCGCCGTCGGGCGTTTCCTTGAGCCGCTTCACCACGTAGGCGAACTGCTCGACGTGGAAGCGATCGATCTTGGCGATCTTGGCCAGCTTGTCTTCGTTGCGGCCGTGATGCGACAGGTAATGGTGTCCGTCGCGGACGTCGATGAACGGATAGCTGCGGTTGCTGCCGGCGTTGCCGAACATGAACGAACAGATCCGCGTGGCATCGGTCTGAAAGGCCAGCACCATCAGGTCGCTCATCAGGCGGATGTGGGCGGCGTACTCGCGGGGAATACCGTCTGGCCGGCGGAGCGTCGGCCGCTGTTGCTGGTTGTCGTCGATGCCGTGTTCAATGCGGCGTTCCACGTGACGGATCGAATCGAGGTACTCGTCCAGCTTGCGGCGGTCGTTGTCTCCCAGCCGCTTCTTCAGTTGCTTGGCGTCCTCCATGACAAAATCGATCACGCTCTGCCGATGCTCGTCGCGGCGATGCTCCGCCGCGCCGACGTCGGCGGTCGTGCCGCGGGCGAACAACCGGTCGAACACGGACCGCGGATCGATCTCCTTGGTCATCGGCGACGATTCGGTTCGCCAGGAGATATTGGACGAATAGGCGCAGCTATAGCCGGAGTCGCACCCGCCCGACAACCGCCCCGCCTCGCAACCAAGCTCCAGCGAGGGCAATTCCGTCTGTCCGCCGATCTGCTGCGCCGCCACCTGATCGACCGACACGCCCACGCGAATTTCCTTGCCGTCGGTCTTGTGCGGCTGCGCGCCGGTCAGGAAGGTGGCCGCCGCTCGGGCGTGATCGCCGGGGCCGTCGCCGTTGGCGCGTCCCTTATCGTGGGTCAGCCCGCTGAGGACGGAGAAGTCGCCTTTCAGATCGGCCAGCGGTTGCAGGGTCGGAGTGAGTTGGTAGTCCGCGCCCGTCGCCTCGGGGCGAAACAGGTCCATGTTCATGCCGTTGGGAACGAACAGAAACGCGACCCGCTTGGGAGCGTCCCCAGCGGCCGACGTAGCAGTGGCCGACTTGGCGGCAAACGCCGACAGCGGCCTCATCGCCTCCAGCGCCGGCAGAGCGACCACGGTGCCGAGACCGCGGAGAAACGTTCGTCTGGGAATACGCCATGAACTGCTCATCGTGTCGCTCCTTCTCCCTCGGGCCGCGCGGCCCGCTGGAATTGAAAAGGATCGCTTTCGGCTATCGCGACGACCATCGCCGCGAGCGTGTCTCCTTCGTCCTCTGTTTGCTGACAAACTTTGTCGACCGCACAGACATCGTAGTGTTCCAGCCCGCGGCCCAACGCATAGGTGAGCAACTGCCGGGCCAAGGCTCTTCTGAAATCGTCTTTTCGCTCGATGAGCAGCCGCTTCAAGCCGATCGGCCCCTCAAAGCGGCTTCCGTCGGGCAATTCGCCCGCGGCGTCGATCTTGAACTTCCCCTCGGTGTCGCGCCAGCGGCCGATCGCGTCGAAGTTTTCCAACGCGAACCCCAGAGGGTCCATCGGCCGGTGGCAGGAGGCGCACACTTCGTTGGTGCGGTGCTGCTCCAGACGCTCTCGCAACGTGCCGGTCGGTTCTCCCTCGACTTCTTCCAACTCCGGCACGTTGGCCGGCGCCGGCGGCGGAGAATCGCCGAGGATCTGCTCCAGAATCCACTTGCCGCGCTTGACCGGCGAGGTGCGGGTGGGATCGGAGGTGAGCGTCAACATGGCGGCTTGCGTCACCACCCCGCCACGACGACGGTCCGTCAGCTTGACGCGTCGAATGTGATCCCCCGCGACGCCATTGATTCCGTAATGCCGCGCCAGCCGCTCGTTCAAGTAGGTGTAGTCGGCGTCGAGCAACTCGACCAGCGGGCGATTCTCGCGGAGGATCGCCGCGAAGAAATGCAGCGTCTCGCTCCGCATCGCCGCGGCGAGCTGCTGGTCGTAGGCGTCGAACTGCTTGGCGTCGGGAGTCATCGTTTGCAGTTGCCGCGTGTGCAGCCACTGACCGGCGAAATTGTCGATCAGTGCCTGGGACTTTTCGTCGGCGAGCATTCGTTTGACTTGCTCCGACAGGTTCGCCCGCAGTTGGCCTTCCGCCGCCAGTCGGTGCAATGTTTCGTCCGGCATGCTGCTCCACAGGAAGTAGCTCAACCGCGAGGCGAGTGCGAACTCGTCGACCGGCCCTTTCGCCTGATCGTTGGGCGCCTGCTCGCGGGCCTCGTCGCGAAACAGAAACTTGGGCGAGATCAGCACGACTTGCAGGGTCCGCTGCATCGCCAGCGGATAACTGTCGCCGGCGTCGACGTTTGCCAGCAGAAACTGCGTGAGCCGCTCGATCTGGTCCGCTTCCACCGGGCGTCGATACGCCCGCGGCAGCAACGAGGCGAGAATCTCTCGGCTGGCCGCCGCCATTGCCTGGCGATCTTCCTCCGCCAGCGGAAAGTGCGCCGGCGGCGGCAGACGCGGTTCGATCGAGCGATAGAACGCACTCGGTTTGTTGGGCGGCACGATCGGCCCAATCACTTGGACTTCGCCCACCCACAGATTGCGATCGCGGCGGGCCGGATCGGGATGTTCGGGGACGTAGTAGTCGTTGGTGAAAATCAGCCCCAAGCGGCGCCGGCCTTCCCCCAGCGGCAGCCGCAGTACGATCGTTTGCGGTTCGTCTCGTGTGGCCGGCACGGCGAACTCCTGGACCTGCCGGCCGTCGATGGTCACCTGCATTTTGGCCGGTTCATCGCCCGCCTGGTCGCCGAACGCCTCGATCCGCAGCTTATACAGCCCCGGCCGGTCGTTGGTCCAAGCGGCGGTGATTTCGCCGTGCGAGGTGAGAATGCGGGCGCCGTCGTGGCGGTTGCCGCCGGCCAGATCGTTGGCGGCGAGGTTCGTCAGCGGCAGTTCCGCGTCTTCCTCGGCGGGAATCGCCTCCGCGGCGATCTGCGCCGCCGCGTCGAGGTATTTCTCCATCAGCAGCGGCGAGATTGTCAGGGCGTCGCCATTGTTGTCGTAGCCCGCGCCCAGTTCGTCGGTGGGAAAACTCTCCGAAGGGTGAAAATCGACCCCCAGCAAATCGCGCACCGTGTTGCCATACTCTACCCGATTGAGCCGCCGCATGGTGACCAGGCCGGGATCGACGGCGGCGTCGCAATCGATGCTGAACAGCTCGCTATCGATCCAAGCGGTAATGAGTTCTACTTGCTGCTGGTCGGGCCGCGGCGCCTCGGCCGGCGGCATCGCCCCGGCGCGAAGCTGCTTGAGGGCGTCCTCCCATAAGATGCGATTGCGATCGACGTCCGCATCTTGGAACAACGCATCGAGCGAGACGCCGCTATCGGGATCGTCCCCTTCGTGGCACTCCAGACAGTTGGCCTTGAGAAACGGAACAACATGCCGCGGATGGCCGTCCTCGGCCACCGGAGTCTCCCCGCGGGTAGTGCCGGCGGCCAAGAGCCAACCGACCGCGACCAGCCAGAGAACGACCGGTATACCGCAAGCCCGGAACTGCGCCGGTTTAGCGTTGGCGTCCTTCATGCGGGGCTTTCGAGAGCGGACAGCGTGCGAGACACGCGACACGCGGCTGGGCGGGTTTTTCGTAGGCGGGAAACTCGGCCAGTCGCCGGCGAGTCGGAACATATCGAGGGAATTGTCCGGAATGACACCACTCCGAACAACCGTTACACTAGCAAAATAAGCGGCTGGAATCAATCTGAATCTGTAGCTCCCCTAGACAAACCATTGGGTGGACACGACTTGAACGACCCAAAGCAACTGATCTACCTGGATTACAACGCCACTACGCCGATCGCGCCCCAGGTGGTCGAGGCGATGTTGCCGTACCTTACCGAACATTACGGCAATCCCAGCAGCAGCCACCCGCTGGGCCTTGCAGCGCGGGAAGCGGTGGCGCTTGCCCGGGAGCAAGTTGCCGCGCTGCTCTCCGCCATGCCGGACGAAATTGTGTTCACCGGCGGCGGCAGCGAAAGCAACAACTTGGCGATCCAGGGGGCGCTGCTACGAGAATCGCCGGTCGGGCGCGGACATCTGGTGATCTCCGCCGTGGAGCATCCGGCCGTCAGCGAGCCGGCCCGGTTCCTTGAACGGCTGGGATACGACCTGACCGTCGTTCCATGCGACGCAGACGGAGTCGTCTCTCCCGCGACTGTTGCCGACGTGTTGCGCGACGACACCCGACTGGTCAGCATCATGCATGCCAACAACGAAGTGGGCGTGATCCAGCCGATCGCCGAGATCGCCGCGATTTGCCGCCGCCGCGGCGTGCTGATCCATACCGACGCCGCCCAGTCGGCCGGCAAGGTACCGCTGGACGTCGGCAAGTTGAACGTCGACCTGCTGACCATCGCCGGGCACAAGCTCTATGCGCCCAAGGGGGTCGGAGCGTTGTATGTCCGCGCAGGCGTCCAGTTGGAACCGCTGATCCATGGCGCGGGGCATGAGTCGGGCCGTCGGGCCGGCACGGAGAACGTCCCCTACATCGTCGGACTGGGACTCGCCGCGGCGCTGGCCGTCGACGGCGGCGAACAGATTCGGCGACGAATGCGCCAGCGGAGGGATCGGCTGGCCGAGTTGCTGCAAGTGGGGATTGGCGCGGGGTTGTCGATCAACGGTGCAAACGCCGAGCGACTGCCCAATACGCTGTCGGTGAATTTCCCCGACGTCGAGGGGCAGGCCCTGCTGGCGGCTTGCCCGGCGTTGTGCGCTTCGACCGGTTCGGCCTGCCATAGCGGGACCACCATCCGCTCTGCTACACTTGCCGCCATGGACGTACCGGAGGAGGTCGCCCGCGGAACCGTGCGGCTGAGCCTTGGCTGGTATACGGAACCGGCAGACGTGGAAGCGGCGGCGGCGATGCTTATCGCTGCCTGGAAGCAGAGGGGAAAGTAGCGATGGCGGTATTGGTGACCGGCGGGGCGGGATTCATCGGCAGTCATTTCATTGAGCTGCTGCTCGCCCAGACCGACGAACAGGTTGTTTGTCTCGACAACTACAACGACTATTACGACCCGCGCCTCAAGCGGCAGAACGTCGAACCGTTCCAGAAAAACCCCCGCGTGACAATGGTCGACGCCGACTTTTGCGACGCGGCGGCCATGCGGCGGTTGTTCGACGAACAGCCGATCCAGCAGGTGATGCATTTGGGCGCCTACGCCGGCGTGCGACCGAGCGTCGAGCGGGCATTGACCTATGTCGAGGCCAACGTGATGGGCACCGCCGCGCTGCTGGAGGCCGCACGGCACAAGGGGGTTCAGCGGTTCGTATTCGCTTCTTCTTCGACCGTGTATGGAGAGGGCGCCGCAGCGCCGTTTCGCGAGGATGCGCCGCAAGGGGTCGCCTTCTCGCCGTATGGCGCCAGCAAGCAAGCCGCCGAGAATCTCTGTCGCACGTATCAAATCCTGCACGACCTGCCGATGGTCATCTGCCGGCCGTTCAGCGTGTACGGTCCCCGGCTGCGGCCCGACCTGGCGATGTCGATCTTCACCCGCGCGGTGCTGGAAGGCGAGCCGCTGCCGCTGTTCGGCGACGGCTCGATCCTCCGCGACTTCACGCACATCCACGATATTTGCACCGGCTTTTACCTGGCCCTGGTCCGCGACGAGGCGGTTGGCGAGGCGTTCAACCTGGGCAACGATCAGCCGATTAAAATGAACAAGTTGATCGCACTGATCGAACAGGCCGCGGGCAAGCCGGCCGTGATCGACTATCGACCGGCCGTACCGGGCGAGATGCCCGTGACGCACGCCGACTTAAGCAAGAGCCGCAAGCTGCTCGGTTACCACCCGACCGTGCCGATCGCCGAAGGGGTCCGCGAGTTCGTCGACTGGTACCGCTCGGCCAATACCTGAGGTGGCGGACAACCCCATGAGCAAACGATTCGGCAAGCTCGCCGGCATCCAGCACCTGGCGCCGTCGTTCCGCAAGCGGCACCCGCCAGCCGGGTCGCGGCCCGGCACGCTGGTCGTGGGAGATTCCGCGCACCCTTCGCGAGTGTTCCTGATGCGTTATCACGACGGCAGCTTGGCGGAATGCCAGGTCGAGACCGTCGCCGAAATTCGTGCCGAAATGGCGCGACCTGGGGTCGTGTGGATCGACGTGCAAGGACTCGGCGACGAACGTCTGCTGCGGGAACTGGCCGAGTTGTTTCAGATTCACGACCTCGCCTTGGAGGACGTGGTCAACGCTCCACTGCGGCCCAAGGTCGAGCTGTTCGACAACCATCTGCTCTACGTCTCGCGGATGGCGCGGTTCAAAAACCACGCCGACTGGGCGGTCGACACCGAGCAGATCAGCCTGTTCTACAACGAACGCTACGTGCTGACGTTCCAGGAGCGGCATGGCGACGTGCTCGACCCGGTGCGGCACCGCATTCGCAATCCGCAATGGCAAGCCCGCGGACGCGGCTCAATCTACTTGGCGTATGCCATTATCGACGCCGTGATTGACGGCTATTTCCCGGTGGTCGAGCGGTACGCCGACCTGCTGGAGGAACTGGAGACGCTCGTTGTAATCGACGCGCAGCCGGAGTTGCTGAGCCGCATCAATCAGGTCAAGCGCGACTTGCTGGCCATGCGGCGGTTCGTGCTGCCGCAGCGCGACGCACTCAATAATTTGCTGCGCGACGGAAATCGATTCTTGCCGGACGATCTGCGCCCTTACTTTCGCGACTGCTTCGACCATTGCATCCAAGCGGGCGATGCCATCGACAACCTGCGCGAAATCGCCGCCAATCTGCTCAATACCTATCTCTCGTCGATCGGCAATCGCACCAACGACGTGATGAAGATACTGACCATCATGGCCAGTATTTTTATTCCGCTGACTTTCGTGGCGGGCGTCTACGGCATGAACTTTACGGATATGCCTGAACTGCACAGTCGCTGGGGCTACCCTGGGGTGCTCGCCGCCATGGCGGCCATCGGCATTGGGATGCTTGTCTATTTCATCAAGCTTGGCTGGATCGGACGCCGCCAGCCGAAAGAGCGCAGCAAGCGCGCGGACGAAGCGGAACGATAAAAAAGCACGCCGCGCAAGCCAGTGCATCGCCGCGTGAGCGGCCCCGTGTGCCGTCGAATCAGACCGACGACCGTTCCAGCCGTTCGTCTGTTTCGTCTGTTTGTCCGAGCGCCGATTCGATTTCATCATCCTCGTCGACGTCTTCGTCGACCGGCTGTTCCAGCTTGGTGTTGCGGACCGGGTCGGCCTCCAGCAGTCGCAGCAGTTGCTGCGCGATGCCGGTCCAGGTGAAGCGGGCTCGCGCCTTATGCGAGCCATGCCGCGACAACTGCCGGGCCACTTCCGGCCGTTGCAGGATGGTGGCGATCGCATGCCCGTAGGCGTCCGGCTGGAAGGGATTTTCGTACAACGCTTCAAGTCCCCAGGTAACCTGTTCCCACAGGCCGCCCTCGGTGGTGATCACCGTGGGGGTGCCGCAGGCCATCGCCTCGACGGCGGTCATGCCGAACGGTTCGTAGCGACTGCACAGTGCAAACACGTCGGCCGCCCGATAGTGGTCGGCCAATTCCTCGTCGGTGATGTAACCGCTGAAGTCGATCCGGTCGAAGACGCCCAACTCCTCGGCGATCTGCTTGAGATGGTCGATTTGTTTGCTTTCGGATGGACTCGACTCGTTGGCGCCGACTGCCAGTTTGAGGCGGGCTTCCGGCACGCGGCTCAGCACGGCCGGCATCGCCTTGATCAACAGGTCGTAACCTTTGTTCTTGGCCATGCGGCCCAACGCCAGCACGGTCGGCCCTTCCATGTGGAACTCTTCCTTGAGCGCCATCTTTGTGGCGTTGCTGACCGGGAAGAAGCGGCGGTCGTCGTAGCCGGGCGGGATCGTGTGGATCTTGTCGGTCGACACGTCGTACTCGCCGTTATTGAGCAGATCGCGCTGCACCGGAGTCGTGGCGACCACGAAGTCGCACTCGTGGTAGATCACCCGCTCCTCGCGAATGCGATGCTTGAAGTTGTAGGTCGCCTCCAACTCGTCCGCATTGCCGTCCATGTTGTCGCGTTTCCAGGCGCCGATGCTATGCGGCGTGTGGAAATGCGGAATCTCCAGCCGGTTGGCCATCGCTTGGCCGGCCAGGCCGGCGTCCCAATAGTGGCTGTTGATGAAATCGTACGACAGCTTTTTCTTCTTGATGAACTCCGCGGCGTTCTCGACCCACTCGGGAATCTGATCGCAGAGCGTTTCCTTGGGGATGAATTCATTGCCGCCGCACGGTATCCGCACCACCCGCACGCGGTCGTCGACCCGTTCGATCTGCGGCAGGGAATTGAATCGGCGGGTGTAGATATCGACCTTGTAGCCCATGCGGGCGAGACATTTCGAGAGCTCCAGCACATAGACCACCTGTCCACCGGTATCGGGCATGCCGAATTCCGGTTCGGCGGACACGTAGCCGTGGGTCGAGATCATCATGATTCGCTTGGTGCGCCTGGGAGACATTTTGTGTTACTCCATTACTAGATTTAATTCAGCGAGGCGGTTAGGTGCCTCAAAGCATCGTCGCGGAACCGGGCCGCGCGCCTCGAACGGGGGTGCAAGTTTCGTGCGCAGCGAGCGTAAAAATTGGCCTGACCAGTGCGTTCGGTGATTTAATCTCGGAAAATACGGCACTTTGGGCCATCGCCGCGGCATGAATCGATCGCTTATCCGCCGTGGGTTGATAGTCGCCTGCCTGGCCAGTTGCCACTTTCGTGGCCAATGTGCGACCATTAGCCTAGCAGATACTACGTTGCTGTCAAAAGCGGCGATGATGTAGCGGCACTGGCCAAGCGTTTGGTTTGCCGAAGCGAACCGTAACTTCTCGGAATTCTGGCGAAGTCCGCTACCTGCTTTGGCAACACTGGTCGAACGACCACAATCCATTCAACCGTCTGAAGAACCAGACAGGAAACTGAACCACGAAGGACACGAAGAGCACGAAGTAAGAACGACGGAGGGATAAGGAGGTCGGGCAGCTTTTAACTAGTTGATGCGGTGAGTTTTAGCCCCGAAGGGGCGGCCTTATGATAGCCCGGGGCGTAGGACAGGCGATCGCGAAGCGATGCCTGACCGCAGCCCCGGGTTCGATGGTTGTGTGAAAATTCGGCCGAGCAACAAGCGATGCTGGCCGACTTAGCGAGAACGAGGCCGAAACACGCCGACGCTGCTAGTTCGATGGGCCACCGTCTGCGTATTGCGGCCT
>JBGTJT010000713.1:0-11207 GCA_041744995.1 Pirellulales bacterium
CCGCTTCCCCTGCCGAGCAACAAACGCCGCATAATCGGCGGGCGTATCGACGCTGGCAATACTCGCGGCCGTCTTGCCGACCACGATGGCATGCCCGTTTTCGAGCACCCGTAGTTGTTCGAGATTTTCCAGTTTCTCCAACGGCGTTTGCGGCAGGTTGCCAAGTTGCAGCAGGAACTCGCGGCGATAGGCGTAGATGCCGACGTGATGCCAGAACCGCGGTTCCTCCGACTCCAGCAGGGCATCACTCCAGTCGCGGACGTGCGGCACGGCGGCGCGGGAGAAATAGAGCGCGCGGCCGTTGGCATCGAACACCACCTTTACGCAAGCCGGATCGTCCAGTTCCTCCCGCGTGCGGATCGGACACGCCAAGGTCGCCATCACGGCTTGCGGATTATGTTCCAGCAACTCGATGGCCTGATCGATGGTCGCGCCGTCGATCTCGGGGCTGTCTCCCTGTACGTTGACGATGATCTCGACGCCTGCGAACGGCTTTTCCCGCGCCACTCGGGCGATGCGGTCGGTGCCGCTGGCGTAACCCGGATCGGTCACAGCCACCTGGGCGCCGAACGCCAGGCAGGTCTCGGCGATCTCGTCGTCTTCGGTCGCGATGCAGACGCCCAGCGGCTTGCTCGCGGTGCGGGCCGCCTCGTAGGTGTGCTGCAGCATCGGCTTGCCCGTCTCGGCGAGCAACATCTTCCGCGGCAGCCGGGTCGAATGCAGCCGCGCCGGGATGATCACGTAACTGGTCGCGGCGGGGGCGGATTGGGGTTTCATCGCTGATTTCTCGATAGAATAGACCGTAGGATGGGACCATTGTCCCGTCTGTGAAAAAAGGAACTCCGAGGACGGACGGGACAATGGTCCCATCCTACTTCCAGGGAAATGCTCTCTCTGCCTGTTGTGTTGATAGCTCAGCCCGCTTGCACGCGTAGCTCGGGGCGCTGGTCGTCGTCGTTGGCCAGCGACATCGGCAAGGTGACGTGCGAGGGGACGCGGCGTTCCGTGGCGAAGCCGTATTTGCCTCCGGCCGAGATAAAGGCGTGGAACTCCGCGGCCGGCCCTTGGGGGAACTCCCGCGGCAACCGCAGGCAAACTTCTTTCCAGGTCAGGCCGCTGCGAAAGATCAGATCGTAGGCTTCGCGAATCTCGCTGATCTCTTGCGGCGTGTAGCCGGCTCGGCGGATGCCGACTTTGTTCAGCCCCACCACAGCGCAGTTGACGCCGTCGAGCATCACATACGGGGGCACGTCCTTGGTTACTCGGGCCTGCCCGCCGACGGTCGCCAGGCGTCCCACGCGGCGAAACTGCTGAATGCCCGAACCGCCCGCCACGTAGGCGCGATCGCCCACGTGGACGTGGCCGGCGACCATGGTGTTGTTGATCAACACGGTGTTGTTGCCGATCACGCAGTCGTGCGCGACATGGGTGTTGACCATGATCATGTTGCCGTCGCCGATCAACGTGTGATCTCCCTCGCGCAGCGCGCAATGGATGGTGGCGTTCTCGCGAATCTGGTTGCCATTGCCAAGCACCACTCCGCCGATCCGCTGGGGAATTTGCAAATGCTGGGGCATGCCGCCGACCAAGGCGCCCTCGAACAGGTGGTTTTCCGCTCCCAGGCGGCTGCCGTTGCGGATGATCGCGCGGGCCTCGAGCACGCAGCCGTCTCCCAGGACGACGTCTTCTTCCACCACGCAGAACGGCCCGATTTGGACATCCGCGCCAAGCTGAGCCTTTTCATCAACGACGGCAGTGGGGTGGATGGCCATTCTGCTAGATCCTTGGCGTTGTTGGGTCGGCTGGCGTTGGTTCTTGGCAATCATTTCCGCGGCAGGCGCTTTCAGCAACTCATCATCGGAAATGCCGGCTGTAGGAGTTGAGCGAATTGAATCGGTTCCGCCAATCAGGCCGTCGCCGGAGGCGGGGCGCACGCTGCAAAGCCGTGAAACAATAGCGAGTTGCGACGGATCGATTCAAGAGCGCTTTTCTCGCTCTGCACAGTCACCCACTGCACAGTCTTCCTCTGCACCGTGTAGCCATGCCGGCGGAGAAGGCTTAGATTGAATGCATCTCGCAAAAAAACACGCACAGCCCGTCAAACCACCCAGACCTCCCGGAGCGCCACCATGCCGACTTCGCTCGAACTTTACAAGCAATACGAACAGCTCCACGCGGCCGGCGACCTCGAGGGGGGGATCGCCAAGCTGCAAGAATTGATCGCCGCCGACGAGTCGTACGCCCTGGCCCATGCGGCCCTGGCGGTCGCGCTGGGCAAAGTCGGCAAGCACGAGGAGGCGATCGAGCACGCCAAGCGCAATTGCGAACTGGAACCGAACGACGCCTTCAGCTTCACGGCGTTGAGCGTGACCTACCAGCGAGCCTACGCCGGCACGAACAACATGGCCTACATCCAGGCGGCCGAGGACGCCATGGCCCGCAGTCGCATGATCGCCGGCATGTAGCCGGAGCATGGGCTGCGCAACACGGCAAGAATCATCCCCAGTCGGCACGGTTGGCGAGGCCGATTTCGGGCACTCCGTGGCCGTCCTGCCGGTTGTTTGATCTACGCGGGGGGAGTACATTGGAAGGTTTGGCGATTACCCGGTTTCGCCCGTCATCGATTTCTGGAGAGTCAACTCGTGCCTGGCACTTGCGTTATTGGCCTGCAATGGGGCGATGAGGCCAAAGGGAAGTTGGTCGACTTGATGACCGAGCGGCACGACATCGTGGTCCGCTATCAAGGGGGCGCCAACGCCGGCCATACGGTCGTGATCGGCAAGGAAACCTACAAGGTCTCGCTGATCCCCAGCGGCATCTTCACGCCGGGCGTGAAGTCGGTCATTACCGGCGGCGTGGTGCTCAATCCGCCCAGCATCCTGGCGGAGATCGAGGGTCTCAAGGCCCGCGGCATCGAATGCGACGGCCAGTTGCTGATGAGCGACCGGGCGCACGTGATCTTCCCCTGGCACATGGTCGAAGATCGCCTGATGAACGAAAGCACCGCCGACGGCGAAAACATCGGCACCACGCAGCGCGGCATCGGACCGTGCTATCGCGACAAGGTGGGCCGGTCCTACGCCATTCGTCTGGGCGACATGTATCGAGACAGCTTCCACGACCGTGTGAAGCATATTTGCGAGGTCAAGAACCGCACCCTGCTGAGCATGGCTCGCGACGGCGAGGCGCTCGAGCCGCTCGACGCGGACACGATCTTCCAGGAGTATTCCGACTACGCCCAACGGCTTGCGCCGTTCGTCAGCGATACAACCTCGTATCTGCTCGATTCGGCGGAAGCGGGCAAGCGGATTCTGTTCGAGGGAGCGCAAGGTTCACTGTTGGACGTCGACCACGGCACCTACCCGTTCGTGACCAGCAGCAACAGTTCCGGCGTCGGCGTGCCGAACGGTTCCGGTCTGCCAGGCCGCTACATGAACGAAGTCTACGGGGTCATCAAGGCCTACAGCACGCGCGTCGGTGGCGGCCCGTTTCCGACCGAACTGGACAACGAAGTGGGACAGCAGTTGCGCGACCGCGGCAACGAATACGGCACGGTCACCCGCCGGCCGCGGCGATGCGGCTGGTTCGACGCGGTCGCGGCTCGCTATACCGCGCGGCTCAGCGGCGTCGACTATTTGGCGGTGATGCTGCTCGACGTACTGAGCGAGCAGCCGGAAGTGAAGATTTGCACCGCTTACGAGATCAACGGCCGACAGACGACCAACTTCCCCAGCCACGTCGACGACTTGCGGCTGGCTCAGCCGGTCTATGAATCGCTGCCCGGCTGGAGTGAGGATATCTCAACCGTGCGTGAATACGATGAACTCCCCGGCAACGCCCGGGCGTACCTGGCCCGGTTGAGCGAAGTGATCGGGCGGCCGGTGGCGGTCGTCTCGGTCGGTCCGGAGCGGCAGCAAACGATCTTCGCCGAGCAGCAGCTCGTGGTTTCCGGCGCAGGTTAATTCCGTCATGACCAGCCAGCAGTCTTCGCAAACTCCCCTGACCGCCCCGCTCGACGTGCCGCCGGAACAGCGCCCACGGCATATCGCCGTGATCATGGACGGCAACGGACGCTGGGCGCAGCGACAAGGGTTGCCGCGCGTCGAGGGGCACCGCCGCGGCGTGGAGAGCGTGCGCCGCGTCACCGAGGAATGCGCGAGGCTGAAGATCGAGCAGCTTACCTTGTACTGTCTGTCCAGCGAGAACTGGAAACGGCCGCAGGCGGAACTCGATTTCCTGATGCATCTGCTCGAACAGTACATGATCGACGAACGCGACACGATCATGGGCAACGACATCCAAGTGCGGGTGATCGGCCGCCGCACGGAGATTCCGGCGAACGTATTGGACGAAATGAACAAGACGATCGCCTTAAGCCAAGCGAATAGCGGCACGCGACTCTGCCTGGCGATCAATTACGGTTCGCGGCTGGAGATGCTCGACGCCGTGCGGGCGATTGCCCAGGAGGCGAAGCTCGGGAGTTTGCAGCCGGAGCAGATTACCGAACAGTCGATTTCCGACCACCTTTATACAGCGGGCATGCCCGATCCCGATTTGATGATCCGCACCGCCGGCGAGATGCGAATCAGCAACTTCCTGCTGTGGCAGATCAGTTACGCGGAGTTGTGGGTCACCGATCGCTGCTGGCCGGAGTTTCGCGAGGCCGACTTGCACCAGGCGATTCGGGATTTCGCCGCCCGCGAACGCCGTTTCGGCGGTTTGAACACCTGACAGGAAGGTCCACCGTGCTGCGTTGGCGACTGCTGTTGGGCGCGATCTTTGTGAGCGTGCTGATCGGCTTATTCATCCTGGACGGCCGATTCCCCGGTTACTTTCTGTTTCCGCTGGCGCTGCTGCTGGCGGTACTCGCCGCTCAGGAGATGCTGCGGCTGACCACCGTCGAGATGTCGGCAGGAAGTATCGACGACGACGCCGAGCCGAGCCGTCGGCCGCGCACCACCAGTCCCAGCCATTGGGTCGTGTATGCGGGCAGCCTGCTGGTGGTCGGGGCCAACGGCGGGCCGTTGCTGTGGAGCGGGTATCCGGCGGATTGCCCTGTTGGCAAACTTGGCTGGCCGATGGCCGCTCTGGGCGTGGCGGTGCTGCTGGCGTTTGTCGGCGAGTTTATTCGCTACCAGCGACCGCACGGGGCCACGATCAACATCGGGCTCACGATGTTGTCGATCGTGTACGTCGGTTTGATAAGCTTTCTCGTGCAACTGCGGGGACTGCCCGACTTCGAGTGGGGCGCCGTGGCATTGGTGAGTTTGCTGATTACGGTCAAGATGTGCGACGTGGGCGCCTACGCCACAGGCCGCCTGATCGGCCGGCACAAGATGGCGCCGAAGCTGAGTCCAGCCAAGACCTGGGAAGGTTTCTGCGGCGGCATCGCTTTCGCCTGTCTCGGCGCCTGGTTTTCGTTCGCCGTATTGGCGCCCCGGATGGTCGCTACGGCGCCGCCGCTGGATTCGTCCGCGGTGGGGGGTGTGCTGGTATACGGCCTATTGATCGGCGTCGCCGGAGTGCTGGGGGATCTGGCCGAGTCGCTCTTGAAGCGCTCCGCCGACGTGAAGGACTCCAGCGCTTGGATGCCCGGCTTCGGCGGCGTGCTCGATTTGCTCGACAGCGTGCTGTTCGCCGCGCCGATCGCCTACATCTGCTGGGTACTCGGGTTTGTCGGACCGTAGGGAAAATGGGGTGTCGGCATAAGCCGCGTTATGGCAACTATTTAGGGTGATTTTCCCGACGATGCGCTTCGGCGGCGGCGTTCATCGGGTATAGTTAATGGAGGTGTCCCACAGTGCGAAAGATCGGAGCGGCGGTCGGCAAAGGATCCGTCGGCATGAATGTTTGAAGCTTCCGTGTCCGTGCATGATTCCAAATCGGTGCTACCGCTGTTTGGCACGCGCGATCAACATGTGCGTAAGATTCGCAAGGCGTTGGGCGTTTCCATATCCGACCGTGAGAACATGATTCACATCAAGGGCGAGCGTCAGGCCGTCTCCCAGGCGACCGAGGTGTTCGAGAAGCTCAAGGCGCGGCTCGTTCGGCAGGGCCAAATCGCTCCGATCGACGTCGACGAGGTACTGGCGCAGGTTACCGACGGCGAACGCGCGGTGCCGGATCGGACGCCGATCGAGACGATGAATCCGGCCCGACAGATCCGCCCGCGGACCAAGGGGCAAGCCGTTTATCTCGACGCGATCGCCGGGCACGAGTTGGTCTTTGCCATCGGCCCCGCCGGGACCGGCAAGACCTATCTGGCGGTGGCCATGGCGGTGTCGGCCTTGCGTCAGGAACGCGTCCGCAAGATCGTACTGGTCCGTCCGGCCGTCGAGGCGGGCGAGAGCCTCGGTTTCTTGCCGGGCGATTTGGAAGCCAAGATCAATCCCTATCTGCGTCCGTTGCTCGACGCCGTCCATGACATGATGGACTACGACGCCTTTCGCCGCTATTCCGAGCAAGGCCAGATCGAGGTCATTCCGTTGGCCTACATGCGGGGCCGCACGCTCAACGAGTCGTTTATCATCCTGGACGAGGCGCAAAACACCACGGTCGCCCAGATGAAGATGTTTCTGACCCGCATGGGGATGGGATCGAAGATCGTGGTGGCCGGCGACGTGACTCAAACCGATCTGCCGACCTCGGCCAAGAGCGGGCTGATCGACGCGCTGCGGCGCCTGCGGCACATCGACGGCTTTTGCGAAGTGCAGTTGACCGCCGACGACATCGTGCGGCATCGTCTGGTGCAGGCAATCGTCAACGCCTACGAAGAACCCCAGGGAACCGCCAAGTGACCGCCGGCCGAAGGCCTGCCTGGTTGCGACTCGCGCAATGTCAACGGGAACCACAAAACGAGCTCGAGGGAAGCGTACTTCCGCGGTGGAATTGCCGCCGGGGTTTTACTCGCGGTTGCTGCGGTATCTGCGCGATCCCTCGGTGCTGGCCCGACTGGGCATGTGCGCGCTGGCGGCGGTCGTCTGCAGCGTCGTGACGATCGCCTGGCGTCCGCCGTTTGAGTTTCGCAAGTACGAGATTCCCGATCGGGGCGTTGCCTCTCGGGTCGACTTCTCGATCGTCAACGCCGTGGCCACCGAGGGCGCCCGCGAGATAGCGCGGCAACAATCGCGGCTGGTCTTCTCGCACGATCCCGAACCTTTGGTGCAGTTGCAGGCTAGGCTCAAGGCGAATGTGGTCGAACTGCTGCAAAGCGAGAATTATCAACCGCGAGAAGCCGAAATCTGGGAAAAGTTTCTGCCGGCGCCCACCGCCGAGCAGCCGGTACTTAGTGAAGAGGAGAAATTGCTTGCCTATGAGCGGTTTCGCGATCTGCTGTCCGAGGAAGGCCGCTTGGTGCAGTTCGAGGACCAGCTTTCCAAGGCGTTCACCGAATTCGAGCAGCGCGGGCTGTTTCGCGGCGAGCAGTTAAATCAAGCGTTGGAAACGATGGAGGGAAAAGGCAACCAGGCGGAGATCTTCGTCTACCCCCGCGCGGAACCGAATCTGCGCAAGCCGGTCCGAGTGAACGAAGCGCGGCTGGCCGAAGCGGAGCAACGGCTGCGAAGAAACCTGGAGGAACATCTGCAATCCAGGGAGTTGACCGATCGCGTGTTCCGCTGGCTCGCGCCCCGATTTGTCGAATCGGGCGTAACGCTCACCTTCGATCAGACGGCCAGCCTGAAGGTTCGCGAGCAAGTTGTCGCCGAGGTCGAGCCGCGGCTGACACCGTTTCGCATGGGGGACATCCTCGCCCAGCCGGGCGTTGCCATCGACGAACAGAATATCGCCTTGCTGCAGGCCGAGTACCAAGCGCATCTGGCAAGCCTGTCGATGTTTGCGCTCGGGGCGCGGTTGCTGGCTACGCTCGGCATGTACACCGCCATGTTCACGCTGTGCGGCGTGTTCATGCGATTTCGCTACCCCGAGGTGCTGAGCGATCAGCGCCGCCTGGCGAGCCTGATCGGCCTGAGCGCGGCAACGGTCGTCCTCGGCTACTGGACGCACGCCTGGAGCGCCGAGATCATCCCGCTGCTGTTGTTCGCGATGACCGTGACGATTGCCTACAACCAGGAGGTGGCCCTGCTCTGCTCGGCGGCCGTCGGACTGGTGATCGTCTTTTCCATTGGACAAGGCATGGCCGAGTTCGTCATTTTAATGGCGGCCACCGCCACGGCCGTGCTGCTGCTGCGGCGGATTCGCAGTCGCACCAAGTTGATCTACGTCGGACTGGCGGTGGGCACGGTGACGGCGCTGACCACCATCGGCGTCAACCTCGTCGAGAACCAGGCGCTAAGCTACGACTACCTGTTGCGCGACGCCGGGGTGTTCGGTCTGTTCGGATTGCTGTCGGGCGTGGCCATGAGCGGGCTGCTGCCTTTCGTGGAAGAGGCCTTCGGCGTGCTCACCGATCTCAGCCTGCTGGAACTGGGCGACGTGGCCCACCCGTTGTTGCAGGAACTGGTCCGTCGTGCGCCGGGCACGTATAACCATTCGATCAACGTCGCCTCGATGGCCGAGGCCGCGGCCGAGAGCATCGGCGCCGCCGGGCTGTTGCTCCGCGTGGGGGCCTATTTTCACGACCTCGGCAAAATGCTCAAGCCGCAGTATTTCGTGGAGAACCAAGGCGATAGCGGCAACCGCCACGAATCGCTCGTGCCGGCGATGAGCACGCTGATCATCATCGCGCACGTCAAGGACGGGGCCGATCTGGCGCGGCAGCATCATTTGCCGCGGCCGATCATCGATTTTATCCAGCAACACCACGGCACGACGCTAGTGGAGTATTTTTATCACCGCGCCAACGAGGACAGCCACAAGAAGGACAGCGGAGAAGTGGACGAAAACGCATTTCGCTATCCGGGGCCGAAACCGCAGTCCAAGGAGGCGGGCATTCTGATGCTGGCCGACACCGTGGAGAGCGCCAGCCGCGTATTGGTCGAGCCGACTCCGGCCCGGATCGAGAGCCTCGTCAACGAATTGGCGATGAAACGGTTGCTCGACGGCCAACTGGATGAAAGCGGGTTGACGCTGCAAGAGGTCCGCGCCGTCGAGACAAGCCTCGTCAAATCACTCACCGCCGTCTATCATAGCCGCGTCAAATATCCCGAACAACGTACCGCGTAATGCCGAACGCCAACGTGAACCCAAACGCCCTGCATAATATCGACCTCGCGAACGAGCAGACCGTGCTGGCGGTCGACGACGTTCCCTTGCGGCGGGCGGTCGAGATCGTGCTGGAAGACTCAGGACAGGCTGCGGCGACCGTGAGCATCGCCGTCGTTGACGATCCGACGATTCACGAGTTGAATCGTGCCTATCTGCGGCACGATTATCCCACCGACGTGCTGAGCTTCTCGCTGGGCGAACCGGGCGAGCCGATCGACGGGCAGATCGTCGTCAGCGCCGAGACCGCCATGGCGCGAGCCGCCGAATATGGGTGGCCGGCGGAACACGAATTGCTGTTGTACGTGGTTCACGGCGCGCTGCACCTGGTTGGCCACGACGACAAGTCGCCGGACGCCAAAAGTGCCATGCGCGCGGCGGAACGGCGGATTCTTGCGATGTTGAATATCTCCCAGCCGGACTCAAGCGATTCCACGGACGAAACCACCTCGCACGAGGAGCAACAAGCCACGTGACACTGGATGCATTACTCTGGCTCGCCGGGGGCAGCCTGTTGATCACGGCGTTCGCCGCGACAGGAGCGCGCAGTTTGCGCGGCTTCTCTCGACACGATCTGGAGGAAATCTGCCGCAGGAAGAACGACCCGGAGAAGTTTAGCGAGATCTTGCGTAACTATAGCGACGTGACGCTCGGTGTGGAGACGCTGCATGTTCTCGGCGGCGCGGCGTTTGCCGTGCTGGCCGCCTGCTATGGTCTGGCGCAGTGGGCGCCGGCTGGTGAGAACCTATCGGCCGGCCTGCTGCTGCCGATCCTTGCCGTCGCTGGCCTGTTGCTATTGGCCGCGCAGATTTGGATCCCCTGGGCAATCGCCCAAATTTGGGCCACGCCGTTCCTCTACGCCACTTGGAATCTGTGGCGGGTGGTGCGGGCATTGATGACGCCGCTGGTGTTCATCGCCCAGGTGGTCGACACGATCATGCACCGCCTGGCCGGCAGACAGCGGGAGGCGCTCACCGAGGACGTCTACGAGGAGGAGATTCGCACCATCGTCAACGAAGGCCACCGCGAGGGATTGCTGGAGGAAGACGCCCGCGAAATGATCGAGGGGGTGATCGAACTGGGCGAGGCGGACGTGGCCAAGATCATGACGCCGCGGACCGACATGGTAATGATGCCGCTGAATCAGTCGCTCTCGGAAGTGGTCGATTTTGTGGTCCAGGCCGGCCATACCCGCATTCCGGTGTTCGACGCCACCCGCGACGACGTGGTCGGCATCCTGTACGCCAAGGACTTGATTCCGGTGCTTGCCGACGGCCAGGACTGGCGCAGCCAGCCGCTGGCCGACATCTTGCGGATGCCGTACTTCGTGCCGGAGACGAAACGGCTGGACGACCTGCTCGAGGAGTTCCAGCAAACCCGCAATCATATGGCCGTGGTATTGGACGAGTACGGCGGCGTCTCGGGATTGGTCACGATCGAGGACGTGCTGGAGGAGATCGTCGGCGAGATCGTCGACGAATACGACGAGGAAGAAGACGACGAACTGCGACGGATCGACGACCACACGGTCGAGGTGCTCGGCCGCTTGCACATCGACGAAGTCAACGAACAGCTCGGCTTGAACCTGCCGGAGGACGAGGACTACGACACGATCGGCGGCTTTGTCTTCAGCCAACTGGGACGCATCCCGCTGCAAGGCGAGGAACTGACCTGGGAGAACGTGCGGATCGAAGTGCTGGAGACGACCAACCGCCGCATCGAACGGCTGCTGTTGGAAGTGCTGGAAGAGACGTCGCGCGAGACCGCGTAGCGATGACGGGAGTCCTACTCCCCAGGCAAAAGCAAGAAACGCGATGGTTCCACGCGCGACTACGTCTCGAACAGGTCGTCGGGCAGCTTTTCGATATTCCGTAGCCGCAGGGTGGCCACCGCGTCCCAGGCGATGGCCGTGACGCACAGCTTGCCGTCCTCCTGCCGAGCGGCGATTAAGGCCGCGGCTTCATCGGCGGGAGCGAATCGTTCGGCCAGCAGGCTTTGGCCCGACTTGAGCGTGATCTCGACTGCTTCGTCCGCGTTCTTCATAT
>JBGTJT010000714.1:0-4029 GCA_041744995.1 Pirellulales bacterium
ACCGCCGGCAGCCCGATCGCATGTTCGCCGTGGCTGGCGAGCGAGGCGACCAGCGCACGGGCTTCAGCGCGGGTGCGGGTGGTCGTCGAACCGACCGTGCGGCGCATCGCTCGGGCGAAGGCGTCGATTCGCTCGGCGGCCACGTTGGGCAGGTGCCGTCGGCGGAAATCGTCGCGGCCCAAGGCGATTTCCATCGCCCGTGCGCCGCGCTCGACAAGCCGCGTCCAGTCGGCGCGGTCGACGTAGTGGGTTTCGATCTTCAACAGCACTTCGGCATATTGATCGAGCGCTTCGTCGACGCGAAAGCTGATCAGCGCCTTGCGGAAGCTGTCGTCGTCGTAACGGCGACCCAGCTCGTAGTTGATCTTGGCGAACTCGCGCCGCCGCGCCAGAACTTCGTCGCGGGGAAAGTCGCGGAGTGCGTCCTCGTAGTGGGACAGCGCGTCGCCCCAGCGATTCTCGCTTTCCAACGCGCTCCCTTGCCGAACGAGCGATTCGACTGCGGCGGAGCGTTCGCCGGCGGCCTGGCTGCTCGCGCCCGGTTCGACGATGCGAATCTGCGCGTCGGCCGTCGGCAAGGAACCAAACAGCGACAGCAGCGCCGCCAGCAGCAAGGCGGAGAGGGACAATCGTGGTGCGCGATATTGCATGGAGTGGACCCGGTTGGGGAGTGCGCCCGGCGGCGTAGGCGTCCGCCGAGCAACTTGTCATTTCCGCAGTGCGGCGCGAAAGAGGGTCTAGCTCTCTTGCCAAGGTGAATATAGGACGCGAACGGGGGCGCGTCAAAAAAAGAGTTCAGAATTTTGGCGCTCCAGCCGGCAAAACCGCTAGAGCACGACCAGGCTGGTTGCGAACGCAACGATAGCAACAACAGCACGTAAGAAAAGGCGCTTGCGATGTACGCTTTTCAAAACGACGCGGCGGCAATTCGCTCGGCACGATACGGAACTTTGAAAAGTGCGCCACCAAGGGTGTAATCGTTACAACCCCAGCCGGCAGATGCGACGGCGGCGACCATCCGCCCATCTTAAATTACGCGGCGCGGCTCAATGTTTTTCGCGCGGTTGCGTTCAAGTTGCCAGCGGTGGACAGGAAAGGTCTGCCAGGTCAGTTGGAACAGGAGGAAACGAAGAAAACAAAGGAAAAGATGCAGCAAAGGTCGACGTTGGTCAAAGCCCCAACGGGGCGGTCCTATGGAAGCCCAGACATCTGAGGTGTTCTGTCAATGGATTGCTGTGATTTGTTGTTCAAACGGCGCCGGTCGCCATGAACTTCAGGATGGGCGAGCCGCGCTGAGCGAGGAGCGTCCCACCTTCAACGGGTTACTTAAGAAATTTCCAAAAATAGTTTCGCGACCTGCAACGGCTTAATTGGAAGAGGCAAGCAAGTCGGGCCGGCTGGGACTCCCCATTGAGGTATTGCCAAAAAAAGACAACATTTTGTCCCAAAAAGCCAATGCTTTGCAGTTTACAATGAGGCTTGTGCGAATTCATTGGGAACGCAGCACCCAAGCAACAGTAGGGATCAATATTTCGTTTTTTTAGGGGAGTTGCATGATGAATCTGAAAGTGCTGTTCAGTTTGCTTGCTCTAGCCGCGGCCTGCTGGCCGGCGGGTGCCTCGGCGGCTTTGGTGGCGTATTGGAATTTCGACGAGGGGAGCGGTCCCACGGCAAACGATTTCTCGCCCAATGGGAACCATGGAACGTTGGGTGGCAACGTCGCACCAAATTGGGTCGCTGGACACACGGGCGGTGCCGGCGACTTTGCTTTGAATTTTCCGGCCTTCCCGACAACAACTTGGGTTCGAGTCCCCGCGTCGGCGAGTTTTAGCACCATTACGGACAAATTCACCATCGCCGCCTGGGTTCGTGAAACCGGTACCAATTACTACGGCAACATGTTTACGACCAAGAATGCCGCCGGTGGGACAACGAATCGAAGATGGTATTGGCAAAACGGTTCAGGCGGCGATCAGCAAAATTATGTCGGTTCGGATTTCGCCACAGGTTGGAACCCCTGGGTAGGTTTGGGAGGTGCCAGCAATCTCCCGGCGAACCAGTGGAGACATATTGCCCTTACCTATGATGCAACCGGCGGTGCGACGCGTCTGAAGTTATACCACAATGCGAGTTTAGTTGGACAATACAACTTTGGCGGTGCCGTCTTCCCCGCGTTTACGCACGCGTTGTGGCTGGGCGGCCCGGATAGCTCTGGCGGAAATTTTATTGGCCAGATGGACGACATTGTCTTTTTCAATACTATCGAAGACGTTACCAGCATCATGAACGGCACCCATCCGGAAATGAATCCAGCACCCATCCCGGAGCCTCATTCACTGGTACTCGCAACGTGTGGCCTGCTGGGGCTGGCGGGCGTGCTGATCGTCCGGCGACGGCGGAAATAATTTGACTGCCAACCGGACGGTGCCACCGAGCTTCGCGGCGGAGAAGGTTCGCCTGACGAGCCTTCTCCGCGACCGCGGTCTCTGGCCGTGCTTCTCTCTTGCATGGCACACGCACGCTTCGCGCCCTACATGCCGTGGTGCTGCGCAGAGCCAAGCTCGTCATTCGACCGGCCGGTTTCTGCTCTTCGTCATTTCGTGCTCGGACTCCCCGACCGGCCGCCGCCGGCCACGACAAAATGGTTACTTTGTCTCCTCAAGACAGTATTTTGTCCCAAAAGGGATGATCGATTCAGTTAAACTAGGGGGAGTGGTTAGGAGATTTGTTCGCAACGACGCACAATTTTACAGCTTTGTTTGGCGGCAGGCCGGTTTGACTGGCGCCGTTGGTTTGGATTTTGTTTGCCCCACGGGGCGGAAAGCGAGCGAATGATGAGAATGTAGGTCGATTTTTGGAGTTGTGTTGACTGCGGGTGCTTTCTTTAGTGCGCCTATGCCCGTGCAAGCGATACTTATCAACTACGACATCGGCGGCACCGTACCTACCGGGCCCGGCGTCATCGGCGAAGCCGGCGACGTCTGGAACTCGGCCAACGCTGCCGGTACGGGATGGAAAGGCGTGAGTAACTGGAACGTGGCGAACCTCTTGGATACCACCGGGGCCAGCTCGGGAGCGTCGTTGGCAATAACTCAGCCAACGGGATTCACGGGTAATAACGGAACACAAGGCACGGGTGTCAACAGCTCTAGCAAATGGCCCACCAACAATCGCAACCCGTTCGACCGCTCGTTGGGTGACGGCGCAGCGGGCCGGATTGTGTTTACGGTCAGCGGACTTGACGAGGCCAGCGCCTACGACGTCTACGTTCTCTGGTCGTACGATGCGACGGGCGGCGTAGGTCGGGCGTCGGTTGATACGTCTCCAACGGACCCATCGAGCACGTGGGGACAAACGCTTACTTGGTCAGGAACCAGGAGCTCTGACCCGGTGGCGGGGCAGGATTACGTCCTTTTTTCAGATGTTACTCCTTCCACCGGCGGCGTGATCCAGATTCTGACTCTTCCGAATGACAGCAATCGAGGATTGTCCGGCTTCCAACTACTGCAATTACAACAAGTCCCCGAACCACAAACCTTCCTGTTGGCCGCCTGCGGCCTGCTGGGGCTGGCCGGCTTTGCACTTCGCCGCAGGCGGAGAAGATAGACCCGCAACTCACCGGCGTCGGCGTGCTGGTATTGGCGGGCCTGCTAATCGTCCGCCGCCTGCGGAAGTGATTTTAATCGCTTGCCCACAGGCGCTACAGAGCTTCGCGGCGGAGAAGGTTCGCCTGACGAGCCTTCTCCGCGACCGCGGTCTCTGTCTTTGAACAAGCCCGTGCTTCTAGTGCAGTGGCCGCCATGAATGGATGGGTCGCCTAGCAAGTAGGATGGGACCATTGTCCCGTCCGGACAACGTGCTTTAAGCTTCACGGGACGGGACAATGGTCCCAGGGCTTTAAGGGTCCGCCAGGGCAGTTGGAACAGGAGGAAACGGAGGAAACCAAGGAGTGTATGCTCCGTTGCCTCTGCCCCGCTCCGTTGCCTGACGAGTAACGTCGTCCGTACAACAATACCAGCACGCAGCGCA
>JBGTJT010000715.1:0-1824 GCA_041744995.1 Pirellulales bacterium
CTGATAGTGGTGATCGGCGTCTTTCAGTCGCGGCTCGCGCACCACATCGATCCACTCGGCTTGCACGATCAACGTTCCTTGGCAACACGCCCCGCATTGGTCGCATTCGAACCGTGTCATGTGATGAACCCTATCACAGCAACGACCCAGGCCAGAAAAACATCCCAGGTGGCGCAGTGGCCCCCGGACTCCAGACACGCTCACCCGCAACCAAGCAGCTATTACGAAGTGACCGTTGCGGGGACGATTACGCGATGCGCCAATCCTCGATGATCAGACCGGGAATCCAGACGAAGTCGGATGTATTGCCTGTTACCAGAACCCTCCCATGCTCAAGCGCCGTGGCGGCAATGATCAGGTTGGGATCGCGGCGAGGATGGCCGCCTTTTCGGACTTCAACCCCCAAGTCCGAAGTCCGGTCGAGGATCTCGCCGGTAATCGGAAACACTTCGACGTGCTGGCAGAACTGCTCGAACTTCCTGAGTTGGTGCGAAGCGCCCTTGTCTTTTAGGCCGCGCATGACCTCGTAGCGGGTCACTGCGGAAATCGAAAACTGCTGGAAGGAGGAAGGCCGGTTGCCCCTTCAAACCACGCTCTGACGGCGCATGACAACAATTCTCGATTCCGATGTTCGTCAAATGAAATGCCTTGCAAAGCTCGGCCAGCCCCGTAACAATGAGCTACTCGATGGGCCTGGGTCGGGGAATTGCCTTTTTTTAAGAAGGAGTCTTTCGATGCGATTGAGCCGTCACTTTCTGTTCTGTGTCTTGCTCACGTTCCTGCTCATGGGATTTGCTGTCGCCCAGCAAGCCGACACGGAGGCGAGCATTGCCGCGCCTGCCAAGCCGGCGAATATCGACGAGAAATCCAGCCACGTCGATTCCGCTAAGATCGCGGTGTCGGACGTGAATGCGTTTGCGGTTGATCGCCAGGGCCGCATACTGGCCGCCTGCGGCAAGGGGCCTGGCGAGGTCAAGGTGCTCGATTCCGAAGGCAAGGAAATTCGTCGCTGGAAGATTGACCATCAGCCTGAGTCGATTCACGTGGACGCAAATGGCGACGTGCTGGTCGCGGGCGTGGGCCAGCTAAAGCGGTTTAGCATGGAAGGAAAGTTGCTTCAATCGGCGGAATCGCCGCATGCCCAACACATGCGCGACAATGCCGACAAGTTGCGCGAGCAAGCCATCGAGCAACTGAAACGCGGACCGGGCAATGCCGCGGAGACCGTCGAGGCTTATCGGGGGATCATCGCCCAACTCGAAGCGAAGAAACAAGCGGGCACGATCACCCCGCCTGAGGTTCGCATGCTAACGCAGCTTCCGACCGTGCTGAAAGTCTATGAAGAGCGGGCGGCTGCCCAAAAGAAGCAAGAGGAGAAGGAACCAACCGAGGAGAGTATCCAGCAACTCGTCAATTCTATGATGAAGCATAAAATGCGGATTGCCTCGATCAGCACCAACGGCAAGCAAACCTTCGTTGCCACGCCCGCCGCCGTCGGTTTTGGCTACTCGGTGTGGAGAATGAACAACGACTTCAGCGGCGGAGAGCAGATCGTCAGCGGCTTGAGCGGGTGCTGCGGTCAAATGGATGTCCAGTGCTGCGAGTCGGGCATCTATGTTGCGGAGAATTCGCGGCATCGGGTCGTTTGCTTTGATACGGACGGCAAGGAGCGAATCGCTTGGGGCAAGGCCGACCGAACGGGAATCGACGGCTTCACGAGTTGCTGCAATCCCATGAACGTCTGCTTCAACGATAAGGGGGACGTGTTCACCGCCGAATCGAACACCGGGCGAATCAAGCAATTCGACAAGAACGGCAAGAACA
>JBGTJT010000716.1:0-2017 GCA_041744995.1 Pirellulales bacterium
CGCTACACCGGCGCGGTGTTGGGCGGCGCGCAAGGGGCGCTGTTAATTTGCCTGGCGACCTGGGGGGTGCTGGTGCTCGACTCGGCAGCGCAAGGCCGGCTCGCCGCCGATCAGCAAGCGGCCGTTGCAACCAACCGCGAGGCCCAAGGCATCGTGCGGCTGGCCGACTCGGTTCGCGGCAGCATGTTCGGTCCGCTGGCGGAAAGGTACAACCCGCTGGGCGAGGTGAAGGCGTTCAGCATGCCGAGCAAGTTCCTCAAGGTGGTCAATCATCCCGAGGCGCTGGCGGCGTTCGTCGAGCATCCGGCGGTTGCCAAGATCAAACAGCGTCCGGCGGTGGTCGCGGCGCTGGAGACCTTGCGGCAAGATCCCAAGGTGCGGGAACTGGTCCGCTCGGGCAAGCGGTTGAGCGGGGCCGATCTGGCGGCCATCCTGAGCAGCCCTGCCACCTTGAAGCTGGTTGACGAATCGGAGTTGATCGCCGACTTGCAGCCGATCGCGGCCGAAGTGGAACAGGCGCTCGACGACGCGGTCGCCGTAGCCGAGGCGAATCCGCGTGCGGCGGGGCCGATCAGCGCCATTCCCGCCGGCGAGATCAGTTATCAGATTCATCCGCCCATCCAGCCGTGGGAGCTGACCGCGATACCGGCCGACAAGTAGCGAACCGGCGTGGCTTTAAGCACAACAAATTTAATGTGATAAGAACTTTGAGCAGAAGGGAACAGAGAGAACTAAGGAACCGTCCGTAAGTTATTTCCGGACGGTTCCTAAGGAAGGAATTCTCAGTTGTCTCCTTTTCCCTTAGTTCGCTCAAATAAAATGATCGTAGTTACGCCCGAAACTTGATGACAGTATTGCGTTCCGTATATTTTTGTCCTGGTTTGGTTCGACGGGCAGCTTGCGTCAACGGCTGACCGCGCGTAACAGGGTATTGATTTGCAATTTCAATCGATTCTCCAGGCAACAGAGCGGATCAGAGTCAACGGAGTATGTATCTCTCCGTTTTCTTCGTTTCCTGTTCTCCTGTTCCAACGACCCTGCCGCCGGACATACGCCGATCGACTTCGCCAGTCTGGGCCAGGCTGGCGAGGTCGGTGCGGCGGATGGGCTGGGACAATCGCCGAGAACCTGGGTTCCGCGGGGTTTTTTCGCATCCTCGGGCGGCCGGCCGTGGCGAAAGCACCACCCCCCTATGGCTGGCGAGTGCCCGGCGGGGTGGTTCGCCGGGAATGGCAGCTACGAAGGGGGCTGCTGCGGCGATCTTGGCGGCTTTCTGCCGCCGAGCGGGGCTAACCGCCGCTGAAAAAACAGATTACAAAAACTTTCCACCCCGGCGAAGCTCTTGTTATAATCGAGTTTCGTCTCATAGGGCGTTCGCGCTTGGGGGAGTCTTTTCGGTTGCACGGTTGGCAGGCGGCTGGTCCTTCTGGACTGGTCGAAGTTGGCATCTTGTTTGCATTATCGGAGAGAGTCTCGTCAATCGCGATGAACAGAGTCAAAACGCACGACCCAGGCCAGGCGGTTTTTCACTGGCTGCGTGCAGGCACGTCAACATGGAGTTCGCCGCAATGCATCGGATCATTGCCCCCAGTATCGTCGCTCTCGCGCTGGCAGGCGCCGCGCTGAGCACGCCTCGCACCGTTACGGCACAGGACGCCGTTTTGGCCAAGCTGTATGGGAATGGAGTCCATGCCTATTTCGCCGGCGATTACGTCGACGCACACAAGTACCTCACCGCCGCGATCGACGCCGGCACCCGCGACCCGCGGGTTTACTACTATCGCGGGCTGGCCTACACCCGCCTGGGTCGCGAAGAGATGGCGGCCGATGATTTTCAGACGGGCGCCGAGTTGGAGATGCAAGACGTCAACAACTTCTACCCGGTGGCCCAATCGTTGGCGCGTGTGCAGGGGAGTCAGCGGATGATGGTCGAGGACCATCGCACCGAAGCCCGGCTGGCGAGCTACACCAAGGCGGTCGCCGCTCGCAAGGCGCGGTTCGGCGACGATGCGACCGG
>JBGTJT010000717.1:0-5674 GCA_041744995.1 Pirellulales bacterium
GGACCGCGACAACGTCGTCCGCGAGGCCCGCCGAGCCGGCTGCCGGTTCTTCATCCGCAAGCCGTATGATCCCAACGCCTTGCTGGCCTTGCTCGAAACGGCCATCCGCGAGTCGGACGAGTCGTAGGCCGGGCAGAGGGCAGTGCTGTTGGAGACTGCTGATCGGTAGGAGAGGAATGACGAATGTCGAAATCCGAATTAGGATTTCGAGTCTATCCCCTCCGCATCGTGTGTCTTTTTGGCCGCCACGGCGGTACAATTCTCTCTGGGCGCGGCGGCCTGTTTCGTTATAGGCTGTTGGTAGGACGACTCTCCTGAAGCCGTCCGATACTGGTAGGACGGCCTCGGAGGGCCGTTGAACTTTGACGGCTTCGGAGAGCCGTCTTACGGTGTTTTGTTAACCTGGGCCAAGCCGATGTCTGTCGTCGAACCGCCGCAGCACGTTGATGCCGTCGATCAGCCGCAACCGGCGGAGCAGTCTCCCTGGCCGCGGCGGAAGTGGTATCTGTCGACGCTCGCTTTGGGTGTGGCCGGCAGCGTACTGTTGTGGGCGGCGCTGCCCAAGCTCTCCTGGTGGCCGCTGGCCTGGATTGCGCCGGTGCCGTGGCTGCTGCTGATTCGCCGCGAGACGCTGTGCGGCATTCAGCCCGACGTGCTCCCTAACCGGGTTCACTTCGTCGGACATCCGTATGCCTTGATCTTCAAGTCGGGCTTGCTGTTCTGGCTGGCCGCGCTGTGGTGGCTGACCTTGCCGCATTGGACCGGCTACTTCGGCTGGATGCTGCTGTCGCTCTATCTGGCCTTTTATGTGACGGCCTTCATTTGGCTTTCGCGGGTGGCAGTGCATCGGCTGCGCGTTCCTTTGCTGGTCGCCGCGCCGCTGGTGTGGGTCGGGCTGGAATACGCCCGGGCACATTTACTCAGCGGGTTTCTGCTGGCCGGGCTGGGGCATACGCAATATCAGTGGATCGAGTTGATCCAAATCAGCGACATCGCCGGCGCCTATGCGGTGAGCTTTTTGGTGATGTTCGTCGCCGCCTGCCTGGCCCGCTGCCTGCCGGACGACGGCCACCCGTGGACCTGGCGTCCGCTGCCGCTGGCCGGAGTGGCTCTGGCGCTGACCCTGGGCTACGGCTACTGGCGGACCAGCGACGTGCCGACCGTCCCTGGACCTAAGATCGCCCTGATCCAAGGCAATATCGACACCGTATTCGGCGGCGACTACCAGGCCACTCGCAAGCGGACTTATGACGATTACCTGCGGCTGAGCCGCCAGGCGGTGGCCGAGCATGACGATCTCGACCTGATCATCTGGCCCGAATCGATGTATCGCGGCCCTTGGATTACCGTCAGCGAGGACGCCTGGATCGAACCGCCGAGCGACGCGCCCGACCTGACCCGCGAGCAATCGCGACAGTGGCTACAGGCCTACGCCAAGGAATCGGCGGCGGCGATCGCCGACACCGCCCGCACGCTCGATGCGCCGCTGCTTTTAGGCGTCGATACGCAGGCGTTTGGTCCTGGCACGCGCGAGGTCTACAGCACGGCGTTGCATGTCGACGCCGACGGCCGGGTGCTGGGCCACTACCACAAGATGCATCCGGTGATCTTCGGCGAGTACATGCCGCTGGGCGAGCTGTTTCCCCAGTTGTACGAGTTGTTGCCGATCAGCTCCGGCCTGGCCAAGGGGGCCGGACCGGTGGTGATCGAGGTCGACGGCGCCCGCGTCGCGCCGAACATCTGTTACGAAACCGTGCTGCCGCATCTGATTCGCCGGCAGATTCACCAACTCACCGAGCAACAGCAGAAACCGCAGGTGCTCACCACGCAAACCAACGACGGCTGGTTCTACGGATCCGCGGCGCTCGATTTCCACCTGATCTGCAATGTGTTTCGCGCGGTCGAGATGCATACGCCGCTGGTGACCGCCGCCAACACCGGCATCTCGGCCCACATCGACGGCAGCGGACGGATCGTCGCGGCCGGCCCCACGCGGGCCGAGCGGGTGATCGTCGCCCAAGTGCAACTCGATCCCCGCGACAGCTTCTATCTCCACACCGGCGATTGGTTGGCCGGCGGCAGCGCGCTGTTCTGCGGCCTGCTGGCAGGCGTCGGCCTGTGGCGGAGAAAAACGACGCCACGGCGTTGCGAGGCCGTGTAGGCGTTCCCATCCGGCGACGTCAAAACCACTCTTAATCTTAATCATGCTCATAGTTCGCATGACCGACTTCACCATCCATCCGCGGCTGCTCGCCGATTGCCATCGGTTGGGACGTTTTCGTGTGTGTCACGTGCTGCTGCACCGCAACGCTGCGGCGCCGTGGTTTATTCTGGTGCCGGAGGTGGAGGCGGCCGATTTGCTCGATCTCGATCCGAGCATCCGCGGAGACGTACTCGACGAGTGTACCCTCGTGGCCCGCTATCTCAAGCAGCATCTGCATTACGAGAAGCTTAATTTCGCGCAGCTCGGCAACCAGGTGCCGCAGATGCACTTGCACGTGATCGGCCGCCGACCGGACGACGCCTGCTGGCCGCAACCGGTGTGGGGCAATCTGCCCGAGGGCGAAGCCTACGACGACGAGGCGCTCGAACAGACGCGAATGCACTTGGGGATGAGCGAAGAATGACTTCCTCAATTGCTTCGTATTGTTTCAAGTGAACTCCACGGCTTGTTTGAACAGAAGGCAACAGAGAGAACGGAGAGCCGACATCTCTGTTGACTCTGTCTCCTTTGTTATCTGTAGTTAATCAATGCTGAGGCTTCCACTAGCAACTTAAAATCCTAAAGTGAACAGAGTGGATAGGAGGCAACAGAGGCCCACTTCTCCGTTCTCTCCGTTTCCTTCTGTTCAAAACGACACTTGAGCTGACTTGGCGTCAAGCGAAGCAAATGCCGAAGTAGTTTTTGAGCGATTCCTTGGCCGCCGGCGGTTTGTTGGTTTGACCCGGCAACAGCCGCCGTTGATAATGGCGTCTTTGCTCCACCACCTTACTTCCACAAGAGGCTGCGCCGATGCTGTTGGTACTTCGCTGGATAACGCCCCTCGCATTCGTAGCGTCGGTTGTCGCCGCGCCCAATCCACTCGCCGCCGATCCGGTTGCCGATCTGGAGGCGTACCTGCAACAAGACAACGGCGGGCAGCTCGCCGAGCAGCCATTCGCCGCGGCCGCGCTCAGCAAGGATCAGTCGGCCGCCGCCGTCCAGTTGTTGTGGGACGCGCATCGCCAACGGATTCGCCGCGAACGGGCCGAGGAAATGAAGGCCCGCCAGGTTCCCACCGGCGCGACGCCGATGAAGTTCGCCTACCAGGTGTTCGGCGACAAGCCGGCCGGCGGACGCAGCTTGTACCTCTCGCTGCATGGCGGCGGCGGAGCGCCGCCGCAGGTGAACGACTCGCAATGGAAAAACCAGCAACGGCTGTATCAGCCCGAGGAAGGCATCTATCTCGCGCCGCGGGCGCCGGCCGATAGTTGGAACCTGTGGCATATCGCGGCGGTCGACGCCGGCTTCGACCGGCTGATCGAGAACCTGATCGTGTTCGAGGAGGTCGATCCGAACCGCGTCTATCTGATGGGTTACTCCGCCGGCGGCGACGGCGTGTACCAGGTCGCCCCAAGGATGGCGGATCGCTTTGCCGCCGCCTCGATGATGGCTGGCCATCCCAACGAGGCCTCGCCCCGGGGCCTGCGCAACTTGCCGTTTTCGATTCACGTCGGCGAGAACGATAGCGCCTACAACCGCAACCGCGTGGCCGCCGAGTGGGGAGAGCGCATCGCCAAGCTGAAACAAGAAGACGCCGAAGGCTACGAGCATTGGGTGAAGATCTATGCCGGCAAGGGGCACTGGATGGACCGCGACGATCGGGCGGCGGTGCCCTGGATGGCCAAGTTCACCCGCAATCCGCTGCCCAAGCGGATCGTGTGGGAACAGGACGACGTCACGCACACCCGCTTCTACTGGCTGGCGGTGGAGCAGGATCAAACCGGCGACCGGGCGGTGCTCACCGCCGAGCGGGACGGCCAAACGATCGACCTGGCCAGCGAGCAGGTCGAGCGGGTCACGGTGCGGCTCACCGACGCCATGCTCGACCTCGATCAACCGGTCACGATCCGCTTCAACGGCAAGCAGGTGTTCGCCGGCAAGGTGGAGCGGACCGTCGCAACCCTGGCCCGCACCCTCGCCGAGCGCGGCGATCCGACCAGCTTGTTCTCCGCCGAAGTCACGGTAGCGTTGCCGTGACGCGTGAGGAAGCACCAACAGCCTGTTCGCGCAGTATAGCGATACGCGTTGTCTTCTTGTAGGTCATTCTTCTCCTAAAGGAGCGGCCTCTTGTGGAACCAGCGCAATTTGAACTTTATACCCAAGCGATTCGGCAATTCGGTTGAGCATGCGCAGCGAGTGCCCGCCATAATCGGCGTCTTCTAGGCGGGCGATCACTGGCTGGTGAGTTCCAACCATCTTGGCAAGTTGTGTTTGAGTTAGGCCCCGCTCTGTTCGCACGCGGAAGACCTCAGTGGCGACGAGTGCGTTTAGCGTTTCTTCTGCAACCCGTTTATCTAGAGAAGCGTTATCACGCAGTTTCTTGCGAATAACCTCGGCAAAGTTCCGTGTCTTAGCCATTGTCTATCTCCCATTCCGCAGTGTGTTTCTTGAAATTCTTTTGAACCTCTTTGTGCCTCAAGATTGCCGTTTCTATTTCCCTAGCCCGTCGTGAACCAAATTCAAGCTAGGCGGCCTAATCCTACACCAAAAGTACGGCCTGCGCCCATAAACTGCACAATGCACTGATGCTGTATCGCACGGTGTACGCGTCCTCTCCCGCGGCAATCCTTCCTAATCACCCAAACACCGCGGGCCTTCGTTGCCAGGCTTGTTGACGTAGGTGCTTACTGCGTCGGCGTGCAGCGGGATCTCGTCCGGCAGTGGGCGAATCATGGTCGCCAGCGCCGCGGTGTCGGTGAATTGCGGGTCGAGCCAACGGGCGTAGTCGTCCGCCAGCAGGATCGCCGGCATGCGGTCGTGGTAGGCCGCCGCCGTGCGATTGGCTTCGGTGGTGATGATGGTAAAGCTTTCGATCGGCGGGCCGCCGTCGGGCGGTTTCCAGTATTCCCACAGCCCGGCCAAGGCGAACGGTTCGTGGTCGGTCAAGTGGAAATGAATCGGCTGCTTCGGCTTGGATCCCGCCCGCCATTCGTAGTAACCGTCGGCCGGCGCCAGGCAGCGACGACGACGGAAGGCCGAGCGAAACGAAGGCTTCTCGGCGACCGTCTCTCCTCGAGCGTTGATCAGCCGATTGCCCATCGCCGCATCCTTGGCCCAGGAGGGAATCAGCCCCCAGCGGAGAAACGCCAGTTCCCGCTCGGCGACCGAGTGGTCCGGCGCAGCGGTCTCGCCGGTACCGCCGCTCCCGTCGGAGGCGGCAACTTGTCGAATTACCGCCGCCTGCTGAGTGGGGGCGATGTTATACCGCGGGGCGTAGTCGGCCGACGAGCCGGCGGCGAACGGCAGGGCAAACTGCCGCACAAGCTGGTCCAACGGGGTTCTTAACGTGTAGCGACCGCACATACATGTTATGCTAAAGTCTGCCAGCCGTTCGTCAATCATCCGCAGATGCTTGAGCCTGAACCGGCTGGCCGCCAGACAACCGAGGTCGACCGCGCCGCGAACTCGAAT
>JBGTJT010000718.1:0-13519 GCA_041744995.1 Pirellulales bacterium
CCTCCTTGGGTGGAATGGCGTTTTTTATTCAACCATTCCGTTCTACCACGGGAGGTCCACTTTTTGGCAAGCTAGCACGCAACACAACTCCTTGCGCCACCGCGTGCTAGCACGCGAGGGATGCGAGTTACACCCATTCGACATTTACTAAGTATACCTCACCCCCTGATGTTTTGCCTCGAAGAAGGCCGGCAGCAGTGCGTCGACGCGGAGCAGGCCGGCGCGGGTGAGGGTGACTCGCTCCTCGTCGATCGACTCGACAAAGCCTTCGTCCTCGTACTGCCGCCACACGTCGCGCCATTCGTCGACCACGTCGGAGTCGAACTTGTCGCGGAAGTAGTCCAGTTCCAGGTAGCCCTTCTTCAGGTTGAGGATCATCTCGCGAATCAACGCCTGGTGCGGCGTGGGCACATGGGCGCGCATCAGCGGCAGTTCGCCGCGGTCGAGAGCGCCGATGTAGTCGGCCCATTCCGGCTTGTTCTGGTAATGCACGCCGCTGGCATGACCGAAGCTGGCAATGCCGGTCGCCAATAGATCGCTGCCGTTCCACAGATTGTCGCGATAACTGAAGTTTACCTTACTGGAGTCCTTGACCATCGTGTAGGCGCTGCTGACGCTGTAGCCTGCCTTGGCCAATTCATTGAAGGCGAAGTCGACCCAGCGGCGTTTGGTCTTCCAGTCGGCGACCGGGCTTTCCTTCTGATTGCCCAGCATATCCTTGGAGTAGACCGTATTGTACGGCAATTCCATTTGGTAAATGGTCACGCTGTCCGGCGACAGTTCGATCGTCCGCCGCACGTTGTCGATCCAGTTGTCATCCGTCTCGCCGACCATGCCGGCGATCAGATCGATATTGACGTTGTAGAAGCCGGCCTTTTCAATCCATTCCCAAGCCTTGTAGACCTCGGCCGATAGATGCGCGCGACCGTTTTCTTCGAGTACGGCGTCGGAAAAATTCTCCACACCAAGGCTTAACCGGGTGATGCCTTGCTCTTTGAGCGTGTCGACCTTCGACTCCTTGAGCGTGCCCGGCTCGCACTCGAAGGTGACCTCCTCGGCCAGCGACCAGTCGATGTTCTCCCGCAGTCGGTCGACCAGCGACTCCAACTGCCGCGGCCCCAGGAACGAGGGCGTGCCGCCGCCGAAATAAACGAAGCGGAAGGGGCGCCCCCCCATCACCGGCTGACGGCTGACCAGTTCGATCTCCTTGGAGAGCGCCGCCAGATACTCCTCAACCTCGCCGCCGTTTTTGTCCGTGAAGACCTTGAAGTAGCAGAACTTACACCGCTTGCGGCAGAACGGAATATGCAAGTACAGCCCCAGCGGCACTTCGGCCGGCGGCGCGGCGAATGCTTCGCGGGCGGCGTCCAGATAGCTCTCGTTCCACTGCGAGAACGGGGGATAGTTGGAAATGAAGTAACTGCCAACTTCGGTCTTAACCGTTTCAGTCGCCATTCGGTGCCAATGCGGAATGCGGAGTGCGGAATGCGGAGCGAACCACAATACGGACTTCCTAGGGTCAATTTATTTTGCTCCGAAGCAGTACACCGTGCCGTCGTCGTTGCCGATGACCAGCTTGCCCTCGGCCACTGCGGCGCTGGCGATGAAGTCTCCGCCGGCGTCGTATTGCCAGACAAGGTCGCCGGTGGTCTTGTCGAGTCCATAGACCCGCCCATCGGAGGCGCCGACAAACACCCGTTCGCCGACAATCACCGGGGACGAATCGATGCGGGCCTTGGCGGCGAACTGCCAGAGCGGCTCGCCATCGGCGGGCCGCAGCGCTCTTACCATCTTATCGCGCCCGGCGACGATAATCACGTCGTTATCGACGGCGGCCGAGGATCGGTACGCCTGATTGCCGCGTTCGCTGCGGTAAGTCCATACCACTTTTGGCTTTCGCCAATTTACCGCCAGCACGTTGCCGTCCTCGGTGCCAAGGTAGGCGACCTCGTCACGAACGGCTGGAGAGGAGAGCGAGGGGCCGCCAATGTCGACCGCCGCCAGGTCTGCCCCATCAGCGATGCTCAGCACGTGAAACTGCCCGTCGCAGCCGGCGAAGAAGACATGCGAGCCGCCCAACGTCGGCATGCACTGGATGCCCCCCTCGGCTTGAATGTTGAACTGCCAGACGACTTCGCCATTCTCCTTGTTCAACCGCGAAAGGTTTCCGTCCTGTGCGGCGAAGAGCACGGTGTCCTGATAGAAATTCGCTCCGGCGTTGATCTCGCCGTCGGCTTCGTACCGCCACAATTCCTCTCCAGTGGCGGCATCGAAACAGTAGAACACATTGTCACCGCCGCCGACAAATACACGGCCGTCATCGACCGCGGGCGGCGCGATGAAGCCGAGTTCGGCCGCGGCTGACCATTTCACTTCGCCGTTGGCAAGGTCCAAGGCATACAGTTTTTCGTGGGCGTCGCCGATAAACACCATGCCGTCGACGATGGCGGCCGTCGTTTGGAAACTGCTGCGCTCGGCGTCCGGCTTGAACTTCCAGATGAGTTCCAGTTTTTTCGGCAACCGGCCGTCGGCCACGCCCGTGCCGGCCGAATTGCCGCGGAACAACGGCCAGGCTGAAGCTGGACTGGATTCATCCGCGTCGTGAATGCTCGCGGCGGCGTCGCCAGCCGTCGAAGCGGGTTGCAAGTCCGGGGCGTCGTCCTGCGATCGTTCCTGATTTCGGCAGCCTGACAGCAGGCCCATTGTGACAAGCAGAACAAGCAACCACTGCAGGTCGCGTTGGTGTCGGTAGCCGATCGATCGAGTAGGCTGATTATTCATGATGCTTTCTCGCTCACATCGCTCGCCGATAGAGTTCCAGCAGTTCGGCCTGTCCGACCTTGCGAGGGTTGAAGGTGCCGGTCCATTGTTCGGCCGCATGCCGAGCCAACTCCGACAGCACGTTCTCGTCCACGCCGATCGCCGTGAGCCGCGTGGGCAAATCGGCTTGTTCCACCAATTGCCCCACGAAGTCGGCCAATCCCGCTGCGCCGCTCTCGGGCTGCGGCAAATGCCCGTTCTCCGAACAGCCGAGCAATTCGCGATACCAGGGATCGAACTGCTCGCCGTTGTAGCGGATCACATGTTGCAACATTAGGGCCACGGCCGAACCGTGGACTGTTCCGTAGCGGGCGGTCAAGGGATTGGCCAGCGCGTGAGCCGCCCCGAGCATCGAGTGCTCGATCGCCATCCCGGCATAGCATGCGCCAAGCTGCATGTTCGATCGGGCGTTCAGATCGCCGGGTTCCTGCAATACCCGCTGAAAACTGCCGCTGAGCAACCGCCACGCCTCGCGACTGAACATCTGCGACACGGGATTGCGCTTCGTCGAAACGTAGGTCTCCAGCGCGTGCGAGAGCGCGTCGATGCCAGTCAGCGCGGTCACTTCGCGTGGCTGCGAGAGAGTCAACTGCGGGTCCAGGATCGCCACGCGAAAGGCCGCCTTCTTGTCGCCGCAGGCCATCTTCACATGGCTGTCGGAGTCCGAGATCAAGGCGAACGATTGCGACTCGCTGCCGGTCCCGGCGGTGGTGGGCACGGCGATCATCGGCAGCAGCGGCAGGCTGGCCTTGCCGACGCCCCAGTAGTCCTGCATCCGGCCGCCGTTGGTGTAGATAAAGTTGATCCCCTTGGCACAATCCATCGAACTGCCGCCGCCGAGGCCGACGATCAGGTCGGGCTGAAACGCCTGCGCCACCGCCACGCCCCGCTCGATATCGGCGGTCGAGGGGTTCTCATGCACGTCTTGGTGGAGCAGGGCAGTGAGACCCGCCCGCTCGAGCGATTCCATCCCGTGCGGCGCATGGCCGGCGGCGACGATGCCCGCATCAGTGACCACCATCACCCGCTGGGCGCCCAGTTCGGCGGCAACGGCACCCAGCTCGTCGATCTTTCCGGGACCGAAGAGGATGCGGACGGGCAGGTGCAGTTGGAAGGATTGCATGGGATGGAAAGCGGGGAGGCAGGTCTAGGCGTGGCTGTCTAAATCCTAATATCGAAATCCTAAATACTAAACAAATTCGAAATTCAATTGACCGAAATCAAAGGCGATGGCGCTCTTGCATTCGAAGATTCGTGCTTCGAATTTGTTTAGGATTTCGATATTCGGATTTCGGATTTCAACACTTGGTAGGCTCGCTGGCGGAACAGGAAGTCGACGATGTTACCTTCGTGCGGCTGCAGCCAGTCGAGTTTGTTGGTGGGGATGGCGCCGATGTTGAGCCGATCGATGTGAACGGCATCGGTCAACTGTCGACGGAACGTCTCGTTGCCGGTGATCGCCGAGCAGACCAGCGTGTAGCCGATCTTTTCCAGCATCTTCTCCTGCGGACATTCTACGACGGTGGCGAACGGGAACATATACTCCTTCTGCACGATCGGCGCCTCCGGCGAGGCCGCAAAGGCCACCACCGGCCGCAGATAGGCGTACCGCTCCTTGTCCACCAGACGCTCGCCATAGTCGCCGGTCATGTCGCTCACGCCGTCCGCCGCCAGATCCTTTTCGACTGCTTGCCACACGCCCCGGGCGACTTCCGGCTGAGTGAACGCCGCTAGGCCTGCTTGCGGGTCGGTCGCTCCGGCGGGTTCAATCGGCCCGAGCCGCTCGGCCAAGGCGGCGGCAATTTGCTTGCCGTGGCGCGGCGTCCAGATCGACGAGGCATTGATGCAGCTTCTTCCACCGTTGCTGTAGACACTTTCGACCATCAGGTCGAGGTACCGCTCCCAGTCGTCGCAGACGTCGTCTCCCAACAGCACCTTGCTGAAGCCGGGGCCGTGGACCTGCACCTTGGGATTTCCCTTGTGCTGCTCAATGGTTTGCAGCCCGCCAAAGATCATGCTCCGCGGACAATGCGTCATCACGGCGCCGCCGACGTCGTGCCCGCCGGGATAGAGCGAGGAGGCCTCGGCCGGAATACCGGCTTGCGTGAAGGCGCTGATGACGCGGTAGGCGGTCCATGGTTCCTGCGCCCCGGGTTTGAGCACCAGGCCGATCTGCATCGGAATCGCAGGCAGCCAAAGCGTATGCACGCCGGGCGAATTCGACGGCAGCACCAGACCGAGTACCGGCGACTGCGCCTGGAAACTGACAATCGGCCCGCGACCTTCGGCGCCGTAGCCGCGTGAGAGGATCGACAAATCGAGTCCCCGCGTGAGGCATTCCAGAATCTGCCGCATGTTGCTCATCACGAAGGCGTTCTTCTTCATGTTTGCCCGGCACATGTTCTCCGGCAGGCCGGTGGAGGCCGATTGTGCGCGGACAAAATCGTCCGGCGACTGCACGCCGTCTCCCAGGGGTAGATCGGCGGTCATGTACAGTTCAGCCGCCTGGCCCAACTTGTCGATCAGAGCGTCGCACGTGAAATCGCGCAGCACGTCGCGGGCTTGCTGTGCCTTGCGCATATCGCGCTGCACCAAGCCGCCGTTGGTCTGCGAAATGTTAGCGATCGGCTCGCCCGTCTCGAAGTGCTGAAGCTCGGCGACTTCCAGCGACTCGTACGGCTTGCCCCAGCGGATGGCGGGAATGTTGAGCATGTTGCAGGTTGGATGTTGAATGTTGAATGTTGAATGTTAGAAGGTTGAATGCGGAGTGCGGAATGCGGAATGCGGAATGCGGCGCAAGCGTATGGAATGCCGATTCGCGCTGTCGAACGCTTGCGCCGCATTCCGCATTCCGCATTCCGCATTCCCTAATACACCCCCACCGTCGTTCCTGTCGCGAATTCATGGAACGGCCGCACTCCGCTGACTCCGTCCCAGGGATATTTGGCGAACGGCTGCTCCCGTTCGCCTTCGTCCCGTTCCATGAAACCGGGCACAAAAAACTCCTTGGTGAGCGTGGTCAACTTCACGCGGCCCGTTTCGCCATAGGAAACCGCTTCGTCGTAGTTGTCGAAGCGGACCACTTCAATCGCCGCCCGCGGCTGCGGAGCATAGTAGCTGATTTTGTATCCATCCTCGGCCGTGACGGGCTTACTGGCGGCCAGGCCCATCAGCGTGTTGCCGTAAGTGGGCGTCATGTAGACGCCGTCGAGAAATTCCTCGGTGGCGAACCGCGTCCATTGCGGCGTGAACTCCGTCCCGCCCGAAAAGATACCGGTGATGCCGACGCCCGCGATCGATTCGCCCCGGTCCTCCAGCCCCAACGCGAGCGCTTCAAGCAACTTCGGTGTGGTGAACATGCACTTGATGTCGTGGCCCGCGCCGAGGATGGTCAGCGCCTGTTCGACGCAGTGCTTCTTGTACTCTTCGAGATGTTCCATCCAGCCTTTTTTGATCAGCTTGACCACCCAGCGGGGATCGAGATCGATGCAAAAACAAATGCCGCCGCGATATTGGCACAAGTGTTCCACCGCCAACCGCAGGCGTCGGGGGCCGCTGGGGCCGAGCATCAGCCAGTTGGCCCCCCTGGGAAAATGTTCCTCCGGCAACGTATCGCTAAACAACTCGTAGTCGATGCGGAAGTCGTCGATGACTACGCGGCTCTTGGGCACGCCGGTCGTGCCGCCGGTCTCGAACACATAGACCGGCTTGTCGGCGTATCCCTTGGGCACCCACCTTCGCACCGGTCCGCCGCGTAGCCATTCATCCTGAAACTCGGGAAACTTTTTCAGGTCGTCGAAAGTTTGGATCTCTTTTAGCGGATCAAACGTGAGTTCTTCACGGGCGTAGTTCAACCAAAACGGGCAGCCGGTCGATTCGTGAAAATGCCACTGCACGATCTCATAGGCGTGGGCGTCGAGCTGGTCACGAGCGGCTTGCGCGGCGGCCTCCAGTTCGGCCGCTCCAGTGGAGGGGGAGGTGCTCATGGGCGGATGGTCCGTGGGGGAATGTAAAGGTCGGTTCAGTGGGGGCGGCGCAAGCAGCGACGTGCAAATCCTACCTCGACCATACCGAACTCGACGCCTTCCGGCAACTTACCGCAGGGCTGGGCTTGGCGTATCGTCCTAATTTTCGAACGGCGCCGCTTCATTCACGCTGGCAGGCTCGGGCAACTGGGCGGGAATGCAGAACAACTGTCGGTCGGTGCGGACAAACAGATCGCCCCCGGCCACTGCTGGAGTTGCCAATACCGGTGCGTGCAAGTCGTTGGTGCTGAGCAACTCATAGGACGCCCCGGCCCGCACGACGTAGCTCCGCCCCTCCTCGTTGGTTGCGTAAATCTTGCCGTCGCCGGCGATTAGTCCTGCGCTGTAGTTGCCTGGGAGACGCTGTTCGTAGATCGTCGCACCGGTCGCGGCGTCATAGCAGGTGAACACGCCTTGATCGCCGATCTGGTACAGCAATCCTTCGTAGACCACGCCGGTCGGGACGAACGGACCTCGGTGGGGAACCACCCACACCGCCTCGCAGCCAAAGGTCGAGCGATCGCGCGCGCCGGAAGGGGCTGTGTCACCGTCGGTCGACGGATGCAGCAGCATGATGTTTCCTCTGCGGCCGCTGGCGACCACCACCATGTCGCCGACTACCAGCGGCGCCGGGACGCCGGCGTCGGATGCGCCGCGCACCCGCCATTGCTCGGCACCGGTGCGCGGATCGTAGGCAATGATGTACCCTTCGTCGGGGCGCTCGCAACCGGTGCCGTTGACGATCACCGAGTAGGTCTGGCTGGCGCCCTCACCATAGGCCATGACCGCTGGCGTGCTCCAGCACCCGGTGCTGTCGCGGGTGGTTCGCCAGGCGATTTCACCCGTCGACTGTTTCATCGCAATCAGGGAACTTACCGGTTCGCCGTCGTAAAGCTGGATGACCAGATCATCGAAAAGGATGGGACTACTGGCGATGCCCCAGGGATGATCGGCATCCCCCAGCGGCTGTTGCCACAGCAGATTGCCGTCGAGGTCGCAGCACAGCATTCCCAGCCCGCCGAAGAAGGCGAACACGCGATTGCCGTCGGTCACCGGCGTGGGCGAGGCGTCGCCGTTCTTCGCATGGCGGCGGCCCGTTGCATGGCCGGCCGACTGCTGCCAGAGGAGCGCACCGTCGGCCCGATTGTAGCAGAGCAACTTGACTTCGCGATGTTCGTCGGCCGTCGTCAGGAAGATTCGATCGTTCCAAACAACCGGCGATGAATTGCCGGCGCCCGGTACGGCGGTCGACCACCGCACGCCGAGACGGTCATCCCAAGTAACCGGCAGATTTGCCGCGGAGCTGACGCCGGTGCCGTTCACGCCGCGAAAGCCGGGCCACTGCTCGCCGGCCGCCTCGGCGAGCCGAATCTCCGCGCTGCTCCGCTGGGCGGGAGCATCGTCAAAGGCCGTGTCGTTGGTAAAGCGACAGCCGCTCAGACCGGCAATGGCCAGACACGCAGGCAGCAATAGCACCGCGCCGCGATTCGAATTAGGGAGTAGTAATTTCATTCCAGCAATGGCTTCATCCGTGCCGTGGGATTCGATTCAGGCTGAATCGGCCCAACGGCGACGGTTGAATTTCGGCAAGGGCTGTTTTACAGCGACTAGCGGTGGGGAAAGGGGGCAGGATCAATCAGAACACGTTTCGGGGCGATTCAGTCGCGCATCGGTTCCGAAACGCCGCTCAGTTGGCTGAGCATTTGCAGTACGCCGTTGAGGTGCGCCAATCGCGGTCCATATCGATCGACAAACTCGTTAAACACAAATTCGCCGTCCAGAAGGTCGTCGGCGTTGTCTTGTACTTCCTCGGTAAGTTGGCCGAGAAACTCGGCCTGCACTGCGGCCAGTGCTTCGGCCGCCTGGCGGCATCGTTCTGCCAAGGCGGGGTTGGCCTGTTTCCACTGGTGCAGTTCGTTGTTTCGCTGCCGCTGGGCGGCGCCCATCTGACCAACCAATTCCTCCAGCAGTTCGTTCTGGCGGTCTTGAGCTGCTAGCATCTGCTGCAACAGATGGGTCTGCTCGCTGGCCAACTCGCGTCCGCGAGAAGTCGCTTCACCTCCGGTGGCCGTCGATATCTCGATCTGCGTAAACAGAGGGGCCGCCGATTGAGGTTCTCGCGACATATTTAAGTCTCTTCCTGGTATTTGGGCGACGCAGATGGGAAGTCAGCCGAGATTCCTAGTTTAGCAACATCTTGACGGCAATGGAACCAGCCTGCGGAGGGGGAATTTCGACGATTGTATCGATCGGGCGGTTAAAGTCACGCGGCACGCCCACCCGATGCAACAAGGCGGGAAGGCGTCGCACGACATTTCAGTCGCCTTCTAAGATAACCGAGACGTGCAGCGTTGGCAAATTGGAGCTGGTATGGGGCGTGAGAAGGCGGCCGCCGCCTATGGGTTTCTATCCATTAGCGGCTCACTGGAACAAGGACTGCTCGGCGGTCTGCTGGTACTCAACGAACTTGGCCGACCGCTGGAGTTCCATTGCACTGCGCCGGTGAAGGCAAACCGAGCCCAGCAAATCTTGTACGGGCCGACGCTGGCGCCGTTCCTCTACGGCGAGCAAATCGGCACGACGCTGGCGGCCAAAGCCAAACACCCCATGCGGATGTACTTCGTAGCGCAACCAGAGACCCTCGCCATGCGGCCCACCATCGACGTGCCGGTGGCCTTGGTCCTTCCTCGCGACGCAGCACGGCGGGCGGAACTCAGCCGGCACCGCTTTGAAACGGTATCTCTGGCCGGTTTCACGCTGGGCACCCACTTCGCGGACCCCGACGACCCGCGGCGTATCGTCGAGGCCTGCGAGGCGCTGCTCGACTTCGATCTGCTGGAACCGTTCGAGCGAATCGAAGAAGCCGTCGCCGAAGCACAGAAAACCGCGGCCTGAGTCATCCCATAATGCCAGAAGCTTCCACCGACATTTTCGTTACGAGCCTCGCCGGCGAGGCGTTCGCGGTCTCCATCGCGCCATTCGCAACGGGGTTCGACGCCACCCTGGCCCGGTCGCCGAAGGTCGGCTGGACCGAGTTCGACTGGCAGCCGTCGCCGCCGCCGGTGGCCAGCTTCTCATTGGGGCAACCTGCGCCCAAGGTCCGCAGCTTTCAATTCGCTCCGCCGGTTGAGTTGCCTTGCATTGCAGAACCGGATCGCTGCGCAAAACGGCCGCAGGCGCATCTGCCGGCAGCCGCCCGTCCGTCCGAGGAGGAGGAGGGGAGTACGATCAAGAACACGCGCCTGAAGCCACCCGGCGACATCGTCAAGCTGGAGGATCGCCTGTTCTATTTGCTGCAGCCTTCGCTGGAGTCGATCTTCAACGGCTCGCTGCGGCTGCCGTTCGACCCGTTCCCCTACCAGTTCGAGGGCATTGCCTTCCTCTACCCCAGGCATCACGCCGTGCTGGCCGACGAGATGGGACTCGGCAAGACGATGCAGGCGATCACCGCCATTCGCCTATTGCTGCATGCCGGCGAGTTGCGACGGGTGTTGCTGGTTTGTCCCAAACCGCTGGTGACCAATTGGCAGCGGGAGTTCCACCTGTGGGCGCCGGAGATACCGCTGACGGTGATTGCCGGCGATCAGACGCGACGCCACTGGCTGTGGCGCAGTTCGGAGGCGGTCGTAACCGTGGCCAATTACGAACTGGTCGTCCGCGATCGCGAAGTATTCGAGGACGTCCAAACGCAATTCGACCTGACCGTGCTCGATGAATCGCAACGAATCAAGAATCGTGCCGGAGCGACCAATGAAGTGGTTCGGGGCATTCGCCGCGGACGCAGTTGGGCGCTGACCGGCACCCCGATCGAAAACAGCACCGACGACCTAGTGGGGATCTTCGAGTTCGTCTCGCCGGGAAATCTCACACCAGGCATGAAGCCGCGGCGGGTTCGTGAGATTGTCTCCGATTACGTATTACGGCGGACCAAGGACCAAGTACTGGAAGACATGCCGCCGCGGCTGATCCGCGACACCGCCCTGGAACTGACGCCCAATCAGCGTGAGACCTACCAAACGGCCGAGGAAGAAGGAATCGTGCGGCTGACCGACATGGGGGGCGGGCTGACGGTGACGCATGTGTTCGAGTTGATCTTGCGGCTCAAGCAAATCTGCAATTTCGACCCCGCCAGCGGCGAGAGCGTCAAGTGCGAGCAGTTGGAGGCCGATCTCGAGGAAGTCGCCGCCAGCGGCAAGAAGGCGATCGTGTTCAGCCAATGGGTCAAGTCGCTCGACCAGTTGCAGAACCGTCTGGCGCGATTCGGCACCATGGCCTACCACGGCAAGATCCCCTCTCGACAGCGCGAGCAGGTAATCGATCGCTTCCGTGCCGATCCCGACAAGCACGTGATCCTGATGAGTTATGGCGCCGGCAGCGTCGGCTTGAACTTGCAGTTTTGCGAGTATGTGTTTCTATTCGACCGCTGGTGGAACCCGGCGGTTGAGGATCAAGCGATCAACCGCGCTCATCGAATTGGCGCGGCCGGCCCGGTGACGGTGTCGCGGTTCGTGGCGATGCAAACCATCGAGGAGCGGATCGCCGCCGTGTTGGAAGAAAAGCGCGAGCTGTTCGACACCATCTTCAACAATGGCGACGACGGCCCGCGCAGCCTGGGGCTGACGCAAGACGAAATCTTCGGCCTGTTCCGCTTGCATACGCCGAGCGGACCGCTGCGCAAGGCTGCGTAATTTCACGAAGCGTGTCGCAACGGTTGGCCCATAAAAGCAGAACGACCCGGTGCTGATCCGCGGCGACTTCGGCGCAAAATTACTTTGTCGCCAAAACGCTTCGCGTCACGGCCAGGCAGCGGCTCGAATCGCCAGCGATCGACCATCAGGCGTACGCTTAGGCGTCCGCCAGCGGTTCTTTCTTTTCGGTGATCACTTCGCACTGCGGCGCCAACTCGGCGTTGAGCGCCGTAAAGGCCGCCCACTCCTCGGGCAGGTTGTCCTCGTGGAAGATCGCCTCCACGGGGCATTCCGGCACGCAGGCTTCGCAGTCGATGCACTCATCCGGGTGGATGTAGAGCATCTTTTCGCCTTCGTAGAAACATTCCACCGGGCAAACCACGACACAGTCGGTGTACTTGCAAGCAAAACAGGGTTCGGCAACAACGTGGGTCATGAACAAACACTCCTTACTTCGTTCGCCGTCCTCGTGGCTGACTCAGCGCTGCCGATTCACGCGAATCGGAGCAACTCAGCGGCGAAAGGTGGAATTCGCGGCGACTGCGATAAACAAACAATACGAAAATTTCCGACTCCGGACGTTCAGCTAACATCGGCCGATCGGGGCGTCGGAATCCTGCCAAAGTCGGTTGCTAAACTACTAAACCTCGAACAACTTAAGGCCGATTGCACGACCTTCCTGATGCGAATCTTAAGACTGCCAAACCGGGGTGTCAAGACAGCGTCGGCCCCAATACCGCTCCTGGGGAGCAGTTTGCCACAGGTTTGACTTGCTTGAGATCGTAACTCGATTTAGAATCGGTAGATGAGGGAGGAACTCCCTTGCGTGCAGAGGAGACTTTTCTTTCGACGTTGCCGCCCAACGGATTCGACCGCGCCAACTTCGATTCGGTTCCACTTGGACCTAGCATCGACCAGGACATCGCGCCGTGGCACTCTCGGAAATCGACCGCAAATTGCTCGACCGCCTGCTGGAACGCAAGCCCCATGCGTGGAACGACTTCGTTGATCGTTTCACCGGGCTGATGATTCACGTGATCAATTACACGGCCGCCGCCCGCAGCATTCGGCTCTCGCAAGCCGACAAGGAAGATTTGGCCGCCGAGGTGATGCTGACGGTGCTGGCCAACGACTTTGCCGTGCTGCGGCATTTTCGCGGGCAAAGCTCGCTGGCCACCTATCTGACCGTGGTTGCGCGCCGCGTCGTCGTGCGCGAGTTGCTCAAAAGCAATAAGGCCACCGCCACGCTCAGCCAGGCGGCGGCCGACGGCGTCGCCGATCCGGCCCGTTCGGCCGAAGCGCGGCTCAGCGATCGCGACGAGGTGGAACGTCTGCTCGACGAACTCGAGGGGGCCGAGGCCCAGGTCGTGCGGATGTACCACCTGGAAGGCAAGTCGTACCACGAAATCTCGCAAGCCACCGGCATGGCCGAAAACAGCATCGGCCCCACGCTCAGCCGTGCCCGCACGAAACTCCGCAAAGCAGGCGAATCGGCCGCCTCATAAGGGCGGATGTTGAGCGGCGCTTTTGCACTAGTCCTGGAGGCGCTCGCCCTCGCAAGACCTGTCTATTCTTGCAACCTGCAACCTGCAACCTGCAACATCTCAAGGCGCGTGCCGCCACGCTTCCTCTTGCAGACTCGCGCCGGCTGAATTCGACGGGTAGTAACCGCTCGCTGGTTGCACCGGCCATTGCGTGGGTGGAGCATAGTTGGTTTGCGGATAGTTCGCCGGAATGCCCAGCGGACTGGCCCCGGGCACGCCCAGGTTCACATGCTGGTAGCCGTCGATCGAAGGCATTTGGAACAATTGCTCGTTCAATCCGGCCGGATTGACCTGCAAGTCGCGCAGCGTGAGGGTGAACTCCATGCCGGTTCGCGGCCATTTTACCCTGGTGGTCCGCGGCAGGACGGCGCCGGTGGCCGGGTCGGGCACGTGCTGGCTGTTGAAGGCGCTGGCCACCAGCGTGCCGTCGGCGGCGTACATG
>JBGTJT010000719.1:0-10612 GCA_041744995.1 Pirellulales bacterium
TCCCGCCGGAGCCAATGGCGCCGTCGCGGCCGCCGTGGCGCACCGTCCCGTGGCGGTCGGTCAAGCGCCTGGTCAGCAGGCGATGCAGACCAAGGCCCAACAAGCGTCGAGCGGCGACGGTGATGACGACGAGGAATGGGACGACGAAGAAGAATCCGCCATGCGGGAATGGCTGCGCCAGGCGCCAAGTTGGCTGACCAGCATGGTCTTCCACATGATTCTGATCCTGACTCTGGCACTGATCCCGCTGCACAATTTGGACGACGACACGAACAAGGAACTCACGATGTTCCCCTCGGAGAACGATACCGAGGAGCTGGAGGATATGCAGGACGAACTGCTCGACGCCTTGATGGAGACCGACATTAAGGTTGAGACCGAGTTCCAGACCGAGGAAGTCGTTGACACGGCCGACCTCACGGAGTTTTCCGAGAACGTCGAAGTCGCTACGGATGCAAACGATGCAACGCTACAGGCTAGCGTGCAGGTTGATTTCGATCCGACCCTGATCAACACCACCGCGACCACCGAAGTCACCGACGTGCTCGGCGGCATCTCCAAGACCGGTTTCGGCGGGCGGACCTCGGAGAATCGCAAGTCGATGGCGCAGAAGTCCGGTGGTAGCGCCGGCAGCGAAGCGGCCGTCGAGGCCGCGCTGGCCTGGCTGGCCAAGGTGCAGCGGTCCGATGGAAGCTGGAACTTCAACGACGTCGGTGCCTCGCCCGATGTTGGTACTTATGACACGGCCATGGGTGCGACCGGCCTGGCGTTGCTGCCGTTTCTGGGCGCCGGCTACACGCACGAACACGGCAAATATCAGGAAGTGGTTGGCAACGGCCTGAAGTATCTGGTTGGCCACATGGGCGTGACCCCGCAAGGGGGCCGCTTGTACGAAGCGAACGGCGCCAGCCACGCGCACATGTATTCGCACGGCATCGCTGCCATGGCGCTATGCGAAGCCTACGGCATGGCCGAGACGGGCAAGCTGATGGAACCGGCGCAACTGTCGCTGAATTACATCGAGTACGCCCAGCATCCGCAAAACGGCGGCTGGCTCTACACGCCGCGGCAAGGGGGCGACACCTCGGTGGTCGGTTGGCAGATCATGGCGCTCAAGAGCGGGCATATGTCGTACCTGAAGGTCAATCCCGAGGTCGTCAAGAAAGCCGACAAGTGGCTCGACTTCGTCGCCTTCAACAGCAACTCCGCCTATGGCTACCGCAAGCCGGAAGACCGGCCGGCCGACGGAGCCTGCACCGCGATCGGCTTGTTGATGCGGATGTACCTCGGCACGCCGCACGACGATCCGGGCCTGCGGATGGGGATCGAGGCGCTCAGCAAGGCCGGCCCCCACAAGCAAGACATGTACTACAACTACTACGCCACACAGGTGATGCGGCACTTCGAAGGCCCCGCCTGGGCGCGGTGGAACAACCAGATGCGCGACTACCTGATCAAGGAGCAAGCCCGCCAAGGGCACGCGGCCGGCAGTTGGATGTTCACCGGCGGCCACGGCGCCACCCAAGGCGGCCGCCTCTACAATACCTGCATGGCGACCATGATCCTGGAAGTCTACTACCGCCACCTGCCGATCTACCAGAAGAAGAGCTTCACGCATAAGTTTGGAGAGTGAGCGTTTAGCCGTGGGTGAATACACCCACGGCTCTAACCGCGCCGCCGGCCGCAACGACAAGGCACTCAGCTTGTGGCCGACGCGCCGGTGCGGAACCAAACGGCGATGACGCCGCAATGTGCCCCCGGTGTGTTCACCGGGGGCTAAGAGGACGGCTCTAAGTGCCGCCTTACAATCTTTGCAATCCCCATAATTGGCGATGCATTGGAGCCGCACACGGCCCAACGCTTGTCAAGTTAGGGTGTTTAGGGGGTATAATCAGGGAGATGGAAGCGCGCCGTGCGATTCCGTATCTCAGTTCGTTCCGAACGCTTCCTGATGCCCACGCCCGCCGTCCCCACTATCGAATCGACGCCGCCGGCTGTGCCCATTCCGGTTCGCGCCGCGCCCGCCGCGACGGCCGGCTCTTGGCGGCGGCAGTGGAACGATATCTCCAGCAGTTGGCTCAGTAGTTTCTTGCTGCATGCCACGCTGCTGTTGCTGCTGACATTGTTCGCCGCTCCGTGGCAAAAGAATGCAGCGCCGCCCCTTAGTCTCGTGCTCGACATCGAAGTCGACCCGGCCATCGACCTGGAGGAAGGGGCCGCCGCCGACTCGACTTCAGACGAGGCATCCCAGGCCGCGGAACTTGGTCTGGTCGAGTTCGAGGTCGAACTCAGCACGCCGATCCCGCAGGTGGCCGAGATCGCCGGTTCCTCTCGTCCGGCCGAAGGCGTGGGGCAGGCTGTTCTGCCGGAGGTCGATTGGCTGGCGCCGACCGGCACGACCGTCACCGGCGGCTTGCGAGGCCGCTCGCAAGGCATGAAGCAGCAACTACTCGCCGAGCGGGGCGGCACGCCCGAAAGCGAGGACGCCGTCGAGCGCGGCCTGCGATGGCTGCAAGCGCATCAACGGACCGACGGCAGTTGGCGATTCAATCATTTCGACGGGCCGTGCAACGGCCATTGCAGCCACCCTGGCAATCATGCCTCGACCACCGCCGCAACCGCCTTGGCGTTGCTGCCGTTCTATGGAGCGGGGCACACGCATCGCGAAGGGGACTACCAGGAGACGGTGGCCAAGGGATTGTACTACTTGGGCAGCCAGATGATCGTCAACGAGCATGGCGGCGACCTGCAGCAAGGCACCATGTACGCCCAGGGGATCGCGGCGATCCTGCTGTGCGAGGCGTACGCGATGACCGGCGACGAAAACCTCCGCGACTTCGCCCAGGCGGCGATCGACTACATCGCCTGGGCGCAGCATCCCAAAGGAGGTTGGCGCTACAACCCCGGACAGCCGGGCGATTTGACCAGCACCGCGTGGCAGTTCATGGCCATCAAGAGCGCGCAGATGAGCGACCTTGCAGCGCCGTCGGAAACCATCTACCGGGTGTCGCACTTTCTCGATTCGTTGGAGTCGGAAGGGGGCGCGCAATACGGCTATCAAACGGTCGATCCTCGCCGCTCGACGACCGCCATCGGCCTGCTGTGCCGGATGTATCTTGGCTGGCAGCGCGAGAACGAAAGCCTGCAGCGAGGCGCCGCGCTGCTCGATCGCTGGGGCCCCTCGCCGGATGATATGTACTACAACTACTACGCCACCCAAGTCATGAGCCACTACGGCGGGCCTGCCTGGGAGCGGTGGAACGAACGCATGCGCGAGCAGTTGATCCGCGATCAGGCGACCGTCGGCCACGAAGCGGGCAGTTGGTACTACGACGACCAACACGCCCGCAGCGGTGGCCGGCTGTACAACACGGCCATGGCGATCATGACCCTGGAGGTCTACTACCGCCACATGCCGCTGTACGCCAAGGACGTGACGAGGGAGTTTTGAGTAGTGCGAGGCTGTGAAAAAATTGAATCGACGCAGGGGATCGCCACCACAACATCAGCCGAACCGCGCTAGCGGCCGGTTTTTCGGCGCTAACCGTGGGCTAGCGCCCTTCGGCTGATGTTTGATGCCGATTCTTTCACAGCCTCTGGAATTGCGGCTGGGATTATTGACCGGTTGCCGTCCGGCTTGCACGTGGAGCGTTTCCTGGGCCTGGTTGCGCCACTCGCTGAGGCCCGTCCGACTATGGGGTGGCGGTTTGGTCGAGCACCTGTCGCGCCTTCTGGGCCAGCGAGGTCGGAGTGAGCGGCTTTTGCAGGAACGATAGTTCCGCGTCGGTGACGCCGTGACGAATCACGGCGTCGTCTGTGTAGCCCGATATGAACAATACTCGGCAATCGGGTTGCAGTTGGTTGACCTGCTCGGCCAACGCGCGTCCGCCCAATAGCGGCATCACGACATCGGAAATCAGCAGGTCGATGGGAGGCAGGTCGCGATTCAACATCTCGAGCGCTTCCTGTCCGTTGCCCGCCTCGAGCACATGGTAGCCGCATTTGCGCAGCGTTCGCGCCGCGAGTTCCCGCACGGCGGCGTCGTCTTCGACTAGCAGAATGGTCTCGGTCCCTTCGGGCATCCGCTTTTTAATTTGCGGATTGCGCCGCTTGTCGGACGCTTCGGAGGCCACAGGCAGGTAGATAGAGAAGGTTGTCCCTTGCCCCGGTTCGCTGGTCACCGCGATGTGGCCCCGCCATTGCTTGACGATGCTGTGGACGGTCGCCAGTCCCAGTCCCGTCCCCTTGCCAGGTTCCTTGGTGGTGAAGAAGGGATCAAAAATCTTGGCACGAGTGGCATCATCCATGCCGCAGCCGGTATCCGAAATCATCACCAGGACGTGATCCCCCGCAGACAGGCCGATTGCCGTGCGGTCATCATCCTCTTCCAGGCGGACATGCTGCGTTTCGATCGTAAGTTTGCCGCCTTGCGGCATGGCGTCGCGGGCGTTGACAGCAAGATTCAACACGACCTGTTCTAGTTGTCCCGGATCGGCGAGTACATTCTTCAAGTTCGGCAGCAATCGAGTGTTCAACTGTACGTCTTCGCCGATCAACCGCCGAAGCATCTTTTCGGTGTCGCCGACAATCTGATTCAGATCGACCAGTCTCGGTTCCATGACCTGCTGACGACTGAGGATCAGTAATTGCCGCGTCAATTTGCTGGCACGCTCTCCCGCCTTCCGCACCTCGGCGATCATTTCCACGACGGGAGCGTCCGCGGGCAGCATATCGAGCACATGATCACTGTATCCGATGATGATCGTGAGTAAGTTGTTAAAATCGTGCGCCACTCCTCCGGCCAATTGTCCCAGCACTTCCATCTTTTGCGCTTGGCGGAACTGCTCTTCCAGCGCGCGACGCGCGGTCACATCGGTTTGCACGCCGACAAAGTGCGTCAGCTCGCCGCCGTCGTCCACGACGGGGGAAATCGTGAGTTGATTCCAAAACGGCGCGCCGTCGCGTCGATAGTTGAGAATTTCGACCGAACAAGATTGCCGATGCGCAATGGCGGTTCTCATCTCCGCGACGGTTGCCGGGTTGGTGTCCTTGCCTTGCAGCAGCCGGCAGTTCTGCCCCTGTACTTCTTCCGCCCGGTAACCGGTCATTCGTTCGAATCCGGCACTGACAAAGATGATGGGATTGTCCGGCTGATTGGGATCGGTGATCAGGATGCCTTGCGATGCCGCCTGAATCGCCCGATTGTGCAGTCGCAGTTCGTCCTCGGCCTGTTTGCGGTCGGTGAGGTCGGTCATCCCTCCGACCATACGAATTGCCTTGCCAGCAGAGTCACGAATAACGCGGCCCCGATCCAATACATAGGCATACGAGCCGTCCCGGCGACTGAAGCGGTACTCTCCGCTCCAAGTGAGATCGCCGCGGTCGATCGCCGCGTGAGCGCCGTCCACCACGCTTTGCTGATCCTCCGGATGGATGCGATTGATCCAGGAGTCGATTGTCGACTCCACTTCGTCGCGGCGGAAGCCGAACAGCGTTTCAAATCCCTCGCTCCACCACAGCGCGTGGGTGATCAAATCCCAATCCCAGATGGCGTCGTTGGTAGCGTTGGCCAGCAAGCGAAACCGTTCATTGCTGGCCAACAGCGCCGCCTCGGCCGCCTTGCGCTCGGTAACGTCCGCGGCAACGCCGGCGATCCGGTAAACCTCCCCCTGGGCGTCGCGAATCGGAAAGGCCCGGTCGAACACCCACCGCACCGTACCGTCGGGCCGGACGACGCGATACTCCTCGCTGTAATCTCCGCTCGCCTCGTGCCGCATCGCCGCGACGATCCGGGGGCGATCTTCCTCGTGGATGGCCTCGAACCACGCTTGCGGCTTGCGATACAGTTCATCGCACGGCCGCCCCCAGATGCGCTCGTAACTGGGGCTGACGTACAGCAACTTGCCATGGTCGGATTGCGTCAGCCAAAAGACTTCGCCAATGTTCTCCGCCAGTTGGCGGAACCGCTGTTCGGACTCGTGCCGTTCGACGTCCGCCTGTTTTTGCGCCGTGACGTCGCGAGAGGTACCGATCAGACCGATCACCCGTCCTTCGTCGTCTCGATACGGCACCTTCAGCGCCTGAAACGTTCGCTGCCCCATACTGGTATTCAGTATTTCCTCGCGGGTTTGTATCTGATTGGACTGCATGACGCGGCGGTCGCTTTGGGAAATTCGGTCGGCACTTTCGGCGTCGAACATATCGGCGTCCGTGCGGCCGATGACCTGCTCCGGCGGCTTTCCCATGAACTGCGCGGCGGCCTGATTGCAGAACAGGTACTTTCCCTCGCGATCCTTAACAAACACGGCGTCGGTCGTGCCGTCGGCAACCGCCTGCAGTAGCTCCGCCGTGCGTTTGGCCTCGGCCTCGACGCGCCGTTGATGCGTCACATCGCGGGCTTGCACCACGCCCGCCTTGCGGCCCGCATAGGTCAGTCCATACGTGGTTATGGATGCTTCAAAGATGTCGCCGTTCTTCTTGCGGTGTCGCCACACGCCCCGATGCTCGAACCCGGCGCCATATCGGTCAAGCGACTCGAGCAGTTGCGGCACCTCTTCCGGAGGTCGGATGTCCCGCAGCGTCATCTGCAGAAACTCGTCGCGACTGTAGCCGTAGTGCGAAACGGCCGCTTCGTTGACGTCGAGGAAAGCCAATGTTTCGCAATCGTAAACGAACATCGGGTCGGTAATCGCATGAAACAGGCTGCGATACCGTTGCTCCGTATCTCGCAGCCGCTCGTTGGCCCGCTTATGTTCGGCGATGATTTCCAGTAGCGCTTGGTTGGTGTGTTCGAGCTGCTGCGACTTTTTCTCTAACTTCCGCACCAGCGTTTCGCTGTACTCGCTCAGCAGCGCCTCGTCCTCCACTTGCGGCTGCCGGACCGGTTGTGCGGCATGGTCCTTGTTTGCCAACACCGCCCGCACGCATTCCAGGAACGGTTCCGGTTCGGACGGCTTGACCAGGAAGGCGTCGGCCCCTAGATCCAAGGCGAGTTGCTTATCTTTCGGATCGGTGTAGGTCGCCGTATAGACGATAAACGGAATGCTTTTGAGGCGGTCGTCTGTTTTCCAATGGCGCAGCAGCGTGTAGCCGTCGAGTACCGGCATCAGCAAGTCGGAAATAATCAAGTCGGGCAAGACCTTCCCTGTGCTGCGCAATGCCTCGGCGCCGTTGCGCGCCACGTCGACCGTGAACTGGTTGCCGTCGAGCAGCGTACGCAGCAGATAGAGATTCTGCTCGTTGTCGTCAACTATCAGTACGCGAACCATCTACACGGTCCTTGGGGGTCGGTTGGAGGAATCGTTCCACTTCGTTTACGAACGTTTCCGGATTGATCGGCTTTTCCAGGTAGCCCGAGGCGCCGGCGGCAAAGCATTTCTCGCGGTCTCCGGCCATCGCATAGGACGTGACGACCACGATCGGAATCGACGCGATGCGAGGGTCGGCCTTGATCGCTCGGGCGATCGCATAGCCATCGACCTGCGGCAGTTGGATATCGAGCAAGATCAAGTCGGGACGGGCTTCGATCGCCAGTTCCAAGCCGCGACGGCCCGTCTCGGCCTGGAGCACCTGGTGTCCCCGCTGCTCGAGCAAAAACGTCGCCATGTAGCGGTTCTGGGGATTATCTTCGATCAGTAGGATTCGAATGCTCATGTTGCGACCGGCGTCAGCACGGGCACCACCAGGGTAAAGGTACTTCCCGCTCCCCACTCGCTCTGCGCCTCGATTTCGCCTCCCATCAGATCGGTCAGTCGACGACAAATGGCCAGGCCCAGCCCGGTCCCTTCGTGCCGCCTGGCGATGCCCGTATCGATCTGGCTAAACGGCTGAAACAGCAGCGCCAGATCCGCCTGGCGAATGCCAATACCGGTATCGATGATGCGGATGCGAAGCAAGGAGGCCGATTCGTGCGGGCTGGCGTTCTCTCCGCGACTTGCCGCCAGGGTGACTGATCCTCGTTCGGTAAATTTGATGCCGTTGCTCAACAGGTTGAGCAGTATCTGCTCGAACCGCCGTTGGTCGCCCACCATCTCGCCCAGCGACGAGTCGATCTGGAGATTCAAGTCGAGTCCCTTGGCGTCCGCCTGAGGAGCGATGACGTGAGCGACCTTCTGGATCGACGCTTCGATATCGAACGCCTCGGACGACAGTTCCAGTTGGCCCGCCTCGATTTTGGACAAGTCGAGCACGTCGTTGACCAAAGCCAGTAGGTGCCGTGCGCTGATCTGCACCATGGTCAACTGTTTGCGTTGTTCGTCCGTCAACTCGCCGGCCAGACCCTGCAAGATAATGCCGGTGAATCCGATGATCGAATTCAACGGCGTCCGCAACTCGTGCGACATCGTCGCCAAAAACGCCGACTTGAACCGATCGGCCTCTTCCGCCCGCAGGCGTCTTTCGCGTTCCTCCTCGATCCGCTTGCGATCGGTGATATCGGTTCCGATGCTCAGGAATTCGACGGCCCGCCCCGCGGCGTCCCGCTTGATGCGATTGGCCCAGGCGATCCAGACACGCTCGCCGTTGCGGCGGATGTTCTCATTGACATTGTGCTCGAACGCCTCGGGCCGCTCGCGAATCGCATCGACCATTTCTCGCAAGTTGCGGCCGTCGCTTTCGACCGGGGGCACGATCGTGCCGACGACGTGCCGGCCGACGATCTCGTCGGCGCCGTAGCCAAAAAACTGCAAACCGAAGTCGTTCATGAAAAGGACAGTCCCGTGGGCGTCCCACCGCAAAATAATGCTGTTGGCCTGCTGCACCAGGTCGCGATATTGCTGCTCGCTTTCGACCAACCGCTGCTCGGCTTGCCGCCGCGCCGAGATGTCGATGCCCATGCCGACCAGGCAGTTCTTGCCGTCGAACGCGACCCGCCTGCCGGTAAAGTAGTACGGCGTAGACGCGCCGTCGCGGGCCACAAAGGAAGCCTCCACGGAAGACTCACCGCTGGCGAAGACCTCTTCGATGCGCTGCTCGACAATCGCCCGGTCCGGCCCGGCGAAAAAATCGCCGGGCGTAAGCCGCTCGATCTCGGCGGACGAGTAGCCCGAAACCGCCTCGAAGTTCTTATTCCACCGCAAGAACTGGCCGCGGTTGTCATACAGATAGAGTATGCCGGGCATGCTCTCGACCATCGTATCCGAGAACGTCCTGGCGTTGCGAAGGTCGCGTTCGGCAACCGTCAACGAGGCATAGGCGTCGCCGATGACTCGAAACGCGTGCGTAAGCAGCAGCAGCAGCAAGCAGGCGGTCACGGCAACAAAGCCGTATCCCTTGTAGCTGCTCCAAGCGACCAGACGGTCGGGGTCGGTCGCCAAGAACGCCAACGCCCGATCGGAGAAGAAAATCCACAACAAACCGCAGACCACATAGAGAGCCGTAATCTCCCAAGCGCGGGTGCGCATTCGCAATTTCGGTGCGGCCATCGGCGCAGCATGCTGCGGGCGATTCTCCATAATCCACCTTGCTCAACAAAACGCAGGACGCAGCGGCACTTGCCCAGTTTTCACCCGTTGGCTGAGCAATGCAAGCGAGGCATTTGTTGTACACCTTTTGGTGGAATACGGCAATCCGTATATGGGATGGAGCTACATCTGATCGACGAACGAATAGTCCGCGAAGGTTGCGGTCACTACGACCGGGTGTCCGCAGACGTCGTTGGCGGCTTCGGCCACGGCGGCCTTCAGTTCGCGGAGCGTCGGATCGAGCAGGTCGTGCGTGGCGCTGCGGGCAACCGCCGTTAAGGCCGCGTCGCGAAGCCGATGCCGGGATCGGCTCAGCATGCGATCGAACGCTGCTGCGTTCTGCTGCTTGACGATCAGCGACAGGCGAAATTCGAGTCGCAGTGTGGTATCGAGGTCGCTGCGGTAAACCGAGGTATGGAACTCGCCCAGTTCGAATTCCTGCATCTCCCCCCGGCTGATGGCATGGCCCAACTGGTACTCGACTCGGTCGGCGATCTCGTCGAACGGTTCTAGCTTGTGCGGGTTGCGATCGCCGGCAATCAGCAAGGCGTGGGCCGCCGCCGACAAGGCCAAAACCAGCAGGAACCAGCCGAACGAACGGACCATCCCCACCAGCCGCGGCTTGGAAGCAGCTTCGCCGCCGCGCTGGTCGGCAGAATCCGAATCCGCTCTGTCGTCGTCTGCGGCCATGGTTGCTATCCTGGTACTCTATCCCGCACAAAGATAGCCCGTACAAAGTGAGGTCGCAACCGAAGGCCGGCCTGCATCGAACACGACGATTGTAACGTCCCGTTGGTTCCCAAGAGTCTTTGCGATGCACATTGTAGCGGCGATCGATTTGAAGCGGCGGCGGGTGGTCCGCGGAGCAGGCGGTGAGCGGGAGAACTACCATCCGATCCGATCGCGTCTGACCGGCTCCAGCAACCCCGGCGACGTGGCCCTGGCGTTACGCAGGCAGTTTGGCATCTCTCTGGCCTACACAGCCGATCTCGACGCGATCGCCGGCGGGCCGTTCGACGTAGACTCCTACCGGCAAATTGCCGCGGCCGGCTTGCAGCTTTGGATCGACGCCGGTATCGGCGACCTGCGGCGGGGCGAGGAATTTCTGGCCGCCGCCGAGTCCGTCGGCGCGGTGGAGGGCGTCGTCGTCG
>JBGTJT010000720.1:0-2642 GCA_041744995.1 Pirellulales bacterium
TTCTTCCTCGTCGGCGGGTTGCTCCGCCTGCCGTCGCCACCCGGCCAACAGCCGGCTCCGTTCGAGGCGCCACCGTGTTCCATACCGCATTCCGACGAACACATAACCGGCCAGCGCCGCGAGAAGCAGCAACGGCTCGGCAAACGCCGCCGCCAGGCAGAGCACCAACGTGCTCAGCCCCAAGGCGACCAGCGTCCGATTCCTTTTGGCGCTCAACATGGTTTGCCTCCACGTATCCGATGTTCGGAATGGATTTGAGATTATCGCGCGCCCCGGCGTCGGGCCACGTCTTGCTGTAACAACCGCACCTGATTCATCAACGACGCAAGGTCGCCGCCGCTCGGCGAATCGCGGTTGGCGAGCGGCTGAAGAAGGCATGGATTTGGCGACGTCTCGGCGGTATCACAAGGTGCTTGGAAGTCCTCGGCCCGGCGCGAGACGTCGCCACGAATATCTGCGGAATCCTTCGGCTGCGCCCCGACCGCGACGGCGCTGTCGCTCCGTTCCCGCAACTTGGCGACTTGCCGGTTGGCGTCGCGCAGCTCATTGCGAAGCAGTTCGAGTTCGGATGCGTATCCCGCTTTCTGCTCTTCGATCAACAGTTGCGTCGCTTCCAACTCGGCCCGCAGTGCGTCGCGCTGTTGCACGAGATCGTCGAGAAACTCGCGGGTTTCCTCGTCGAGCGCGACCTTTTCGCTGGCGGTGCATTGCCGCTCCTGTTCCAACGCGGCCTGGGTCGATTGCAATTCCCCTTCGACCTCGGCCAAGCGGCGCCGCAGGGATTCCATTTCCGCGAGCGCCTGCTGATTCTCCAGTTGATACCGCTCAGCCAGTTCTCGCCGATGGTCGGCCTGTGCTTGATCGGTATCGAGCTTCTTGGCTGCCCAATCGTGGGCGAGCCGGTCAAACCGGTCAAACAGTCCCAGCGTGAAATCGGCGTAGCGGGCCTGGCAGTTGCGTAGTTCTCCGAACCGTTCGGTCAATCGATCCAAGCGGCCATCGGCGGGGGGCGCAGGGGGCGGTTCGTGTGCGGTCACGATTGCCATGACGAATGCTGCCTCAGTCGGAGTCTGTATGCGAAGAGTGTCCGCGAGGGTCGCCCCCAGTCGCGGGTTGCAAGCCGCCGGAATCGGCCCTGGAACGCTTGCCCGCCGCGGATGGGAGTATCTCGCATCTGAAACTTAGTTCACGAATTCCACCGTGGCAAAATTCCTTTGGCGAGTTCCCCGGCCAGGGGAGCGGTTATGCGGAAAATGCAGCTCTCACAGGCGGTTCACGAAAAAACTAAGGGAAACAGCTCCATTAAACTGCTCAATCAACTGCCTATATTCGATAATTAGAAATGTCTGGCCAATACACCCTGTCTTCGCAGATTGCCATCACTTACAATGGGTTTGGCCGACGCCGAACCACGAACTAACGTTGTGGAACTGGACCGCGGACGGATGAATCGTCCGCTATTTACAGACTTTGCTCGAAAACCGACCGCACGAGGAGCTGCCATGAGATCCCCTAAGTTGATGTTGTTTACCGCGCTGGCCGCGGGCATGATGTTGCTGACCGCTTCGCAAGCGGACGCCCGCCTGTTTAAGGCCTCCGCGGCGGCCGCCCACGGCCCCAGTTGCGGCTGCGAAGCCCCGTCCTGCGGGCCGCAGTGCTGCTACAACCCATGCATCGAGTACCGGCACGTGCATCGCTGGAAAAAGGCATGTTGTGGGGGCGGAACCATGAACATGGTGCTCACGGTCGAAGATCCCACCAAGTGCGGCTGCGCCGTCGAAGTGCCCGTCTGCGTGCCTTGCTGCTGCACCGGCGAGCCTTGCGTCAAAAGCCGCTGCGGCTTGCTCGGCCGCGGCGTGGTCACCTACAAGTGGTGCTGCGGCTACAAGCTGACGGTTACGTTCAAGAAGTGCGGCGACGTGGTGGTGACGTACTTCGGTCGCTAGCCGTTTCGATATTTTCCGATGGAACCAATGGCCCCGGGCGGTTGTCGCCCGGGGTCGTTGTTTTTTATGCCAGCGGCGGCCAGATGGCCGATTTGCCGCTGACCGTGGGAATGTGAACGACCCACACCGGTTCGCCCGCGTAATGTTCGGTTATCTGGTCGTTCCAACTGATTTTCTTGCCCGTTCGCCAATGATTTTCGTGCCGGTAGCGGTACTCAAGCTTGTAGGGATTGCGTCCATTCACCTCGGTGCTGCGATCGAGGCCGACGAATGTGATTTCTCCCTCGGTCGATTCACCGAATCGCAGTGCTTCGATGCGGTTATTGGCCGTGGTCCAATGATGCCAGGCCATGAAGCCGCCAATAGCGGCGAAGATCAAAGTAGAGCACATCGTGAACGGGGCCATTAGCAGGCCCATCGCCAAGAAGACGATCCCGATCCACAACTGCCAGCTACCCCATAGCAAGCTGTTGACGAACTTCTCGGGCAGATGACGGGGCGGCGGCGGAGGCTGCGGACCGCGATCAGGCCCGGCCGGCAGCGGCAGGGTGCCGCCGCAGTTGGAACAGTTTCCTTCGGTGAAGGGAGGGCGATGCACCGTCTCGCACCAGCCGCAGATAATCGGCGTCTCGGGAGTCCTCGCCGTGCGACTCTGGTCGGCGTGCTTTTCCAATTCCCGAGAAATGTTCTCCGCCG
>JBGTJT010000721.1:0-3227 GCA_041744995.1 Pirellulales bacterium
GGCCGGCCAGTAGTTCGCCCACCGGAGCAATCGGCTCGAAGGACACACGGGCCGCTGGCAGCGGCTGGCCGTCGAGCGTGACCGTGCCGGAGACCGGCGCCACGTCGAAAGAATCGCCCCCGCAGCCAGCCAGCACAACCAGTACGACGGCTTTCCAATGCCGTCGAAGAAGTACGCCGGCCCTCCGACGCCGGCGAAGAAGTAAGGCGGCCCTCCGAGGCCGCCAACGAGCAGCTATCGCTGCGAGTACGCCGCCACGGCCATTTTCCGCCGCCGCCTGCCGAATCGCCGCGTTTTTTGTCACCAGGATACTCCTCGAAACTGAAGTTTCTCGTAAGACGGCCTCGGAGGGCCGTCTTACATTTGACGGCATTGGAAAGCCGTCTTACGGGCCGTCTTACTTTACGGCAACTGGACTACTTCGCCGTTGGCGATGGTGCTCATGGCTACGTACACCGCGCCGTCGATATTGGCGTTAATGCCGCGGACCGAGCCGTCGCACATCACGAACTGGATCTGCCCGCCGGCGTGCAGGCTGGCGTAGTTGCGGTCGCAACGGAAGTGCTGGTTGCCGGTGGTTTGCATGCACTTGTCGTAGTCGGGCCAGCGGTGCAGCGACTCCGGCTGCGGCGCGCCGAGATTGTGAAACGACCGCGAGCTGGCCCAAAAGGCGGTCGGCGTGGCGTTGATAAATTCCTGCACCTCGGTCGTGTGGTACTCGCCGATCATCAGCGTGTTCGAAGTCCCGTCCTTGATGTTGGCCATCGTGGCGGTGGTGAAACCGTTGGGGCCGATCAGCGTGAACGGCCCGCGCAATTTGCGATTGGCCTCATGCTGGGGAGAAAACGGCGGGTAGTCGAAGAACCCGTTGGTCGAGCCGTACCGCGTGCCGGAGACCGCCTTGTAGCTGCTGGCGGCGATCCCCTGCGGTCCGACGGTTGGAATCTGGGTCGGCACCAGCAGCCGGTTGGCGTACGGGTCGGTGGGGCAGGCCATGACGTTGAGCGTGGTGCGGAGCACCGGCAGATTGTTGGCGTGCGTGTTATGCACGTTCTGGTCGTAGGCGTCGTACAGGTTCTGCTGCTCCAGGTGCGGCAGGATGGCAATGCCCCAGTTCATGCGGTCGTGCTGGGCGCTGTTGTCGGTGCCGGTGACGATCTTGCCCGGCGGCAGCGACTGATGGGCAAAGTGGTAGTTATGCACCGCCAGGCCCAACTGCTTGAGATTGTTGCCGCACTGCAACCGGCGGGCCGCCTCGCGGGCCGATTGCACCGCCGGCAGCAGCAGCCCAATCAGGATGCCGATGATGGCGATCACCACCAGGAGTTCCACGAGGGTAAACGCGGTGCGTCGCTCACTCATAACGTCCTGTCCGTTCTTGATTGGATATTACATTCCCTCTTGGCAATCGAACCTACGACAACTGCTTCCGGCGGCGGTTCCGAAGAAGCAACAGGGTAGCCAACGCACCTACAATCAAGAGCGATACGGCGGTTGGTTCCGGTACAATCTGAACAACTTCCTGTTGAGACACCATCAACTCGATATGATCGAAGGCTACCCCCACAAAAGCTTGATCTTCCATCCGTATCCGCATACCATTGTTCGCATACGTTCCGTCGAGCCAGCCTTGGACCCACGTTGTGATGTCAATGAAGCCGTCAGAGTTTGTCGGATCTCCAGGATCGCCCCCATAGTAGCCGTCGCTGTCGACGTCCGAGCCGAAATCCAAGTTGTTGCCAAACAGAAAAGCATCTGCGGTCGCTGTGGTGTCGAACACCGCGTAGTTGCTGCCGGAGGTGTCCCAATCTTCCACAACACGAGCGAGTTCAAGATCTGAGGAATTACTGGTTCCATTGAGCTTGTCAAACTGATAGATCCTCAGCCATGCACCCTCCACGGGAGCATTCGCGTCGAGCGAACTCAGGTCGAACTTCAAGAACAATTGCGTCCGAACCGGGTTCGTGTCGTCCGAGGCGTCTCGCTCTCTCACATAGGTTGCCCCCGGATTCGACGTGACGGCTGCCCAGCTACCGGCGGCTGCCGGGTCCGTTGCAGTGCCGTTGAGACCCGCCTGCTGTGTCACGCTGGGTGCCAAGTTGGTGGATACGCCCGGCAGGGACTGAAACGAAAGTTGTGGGCTATTGCCGGACTCCGAGTTTCCAAACACGATGCGTGAGGCCGCGTCTGCGTCCTGGACTCGCAATACAATGCCAGGATTCGTACCAGCGAGCCACTGTTGCACCAAGGCTTGCGGCACTGTGATTTCGACGATGTCACCCGGTGCATAGAATGCCTGGGCGTGCGTATCGAGGGTGGGCAGATTGTACGCCCCGCTGAGATCAACTTGTGCCGCGCCAGCGCCATCCTGCCACGCGGTCGGAGTGATCGCGTCATAAGCGCGATTGCCGTATGTCACTTCGCCGCTGTTGGCTGGAGCTAAATTGCCGACGCCCTCGATCCAGCCCGTATTCGTGGGAAAAATCTCGTGGATGCCCACCAAGTCGTTCGCATCCGCGGCTGATCCGGTCGTTCCGGAAACCTTCAATTGCAGGGTTGCATCGCCGGTAGCAATTCGGCCTGCCAAGGAAGATACGTCAAACCGGATGACAGCAACATTGTCGATCGTTCCGTTGGAACCAATAATATTCGGCCCCGCGTTACCGCCATTCTCGTCGGGCATGGTGATCCTCATCCGTGAATCATCGACGAATTCGGAACCCTTAAGCGTGGCGACACCGTTTACGGCCGCATTGTAATGGGCGGCGATTTCCGTGCCGCTAAGCGCTTTATCGTAGATAGCGACCTCGTCGATCATGCCCTTGTAAGTGGCTGCCCCTGCGCCGCGGCCAAGGCGCTGCTGTGAGTCTACTGACGCAATTGTTGTATTGCTTCCCGCTAGCGTAATGAGACCAGTAACCTCGCTGCCGTCTACGAATATTTTCCATCCATTGGAGTCTGAATTGGCAGAGGGATTGACTACTGCAAGATGGTGCCATCCCGCGGAGAGGCCCAAGCCGGTCTTGCCCCAGTTGTGTCCGCTGACGGCAACTGCCACTCGATCGTTCGATGCGGTGATCGATACGCGCTCGCCACTACCAATGTCTCCGTAATTAAACCACGTCTGATTGGAGTTGTTTGAATCGTCGGTGCTGTAGAACCAACCTTCGATGGTCCTCTGGTCGTTTCCTGTCGGCAGGAACCCGGCCGGCATTTGCAGATAGTCA
>JBGTJT010000722.1:0-47020 GCA_041744995.1 Pirellulales bacterium
AAACCCCCAACTGCTGAAGAATATCGCTTCCTGAAACTTGTATGTGAATATTCGGCCTTCGCTGGCCGGGGTAGTCAGCAGGAAGGCCACCTCGGGCGTCCGGTAAAGCGATCCATAGAGAATGATGGCGGTCGAGAAGACGAGCATCACCATGAGCGAGGCGTAGAATAAATTAAAGACACGGGCGACCGTGGCGATAAACGCTTCGGCCGGCCCTACGTTGTCGCGCAAAAACTCGAAGCCTTCATAGACCAGAAAATAGACGCCGAACCAAAAGGCGATGCTCAACAGCACGGCCATGGTCATCCGCAGACGGTGCTGACTAGCCAACTGTATGAGCGAAGCGACGAAAATCCGCCGTCGCAGCCAGCCAAACAGAGCCGCTTCGTCGGGGCGTGAAGGCAGATCGACCGCCATCGCCATGTGCTCGGCGCCGCCGTGGCGCGGCAAGTCGTCCCTCCCGGCGTGTAAACCGCCGTCCGGTCGTTCCCCCTCAGCAGCGATGTCCGAATTGCCGGCGCTCACGTTTCTTGGGGGCCTGCCGTTAAATCGAGAAACAGTTTTTCCAAGGTATCCTCGTGCCGAACCATGGCTTGCCGCAATTCGGCAACCGTCCCATCAAAGCGCATCTTGCCGGAGTGGATGATGCCGATCCGGTCGGAAATTTCCTCGGCCACCGAGAGGGTATGCGTCGACATGAAGACCGTCACCCCGTTGTGGGCTTGCACTCGCAGCATGTCCTTGACGAATCGGATGCTCTTGGGATCCAGCCCGACCATCGGTTCGTCCACAACCAGCACCTTGGGATCGCGCAGCATGGCCGAGGCGAACACCACGCGTTGCTTCATTCCGTGCGAGTAATTTTCGCACAACTCGTCAACGAAACCTCCCAACTCAAAATTGTCGATTTCGCGGTCGATGTTTCGCTCGCCGTCGCGGCGGGGCATGCGATACATGTCGGCGATGAACTGCATGAATTCGCGGCCCGTCAGCTTATCGTACAGATAAGGCTCGTCGGGGACGTAGGCAATCAGGTGGTTGGCGCTGCGGGGGTGCTCGACCACGTCGTGCCCGCCAATGCGGAGCGTTCCACTCCCAGGCCGCAACAATCCCACCATCATTTTGATGGTCGTCGTCTTGCCCGCTCCGTTGGGGCCGAGAAACGCGAACAGTTGGCCGGAATCGATCCGCAGCGTCAATCGATCGACCGCCAATTTCTTGCCGTAGCTCCGCGAAACGTCGTGGAATTCGATCATCGCGGGCATGGAGCAAGTCGCAGACGGAACAGGGGCTGTGGCAGAGGCCAGTTTGACAGCCGCTGGGGGACTATTCAAGTGTGGCCGTTTCCAGCGAAGCATGGGGAACGGCGCGGGGCAGGGGGGTGGTGATTTCCGCTCGCCAATCCTCGCTCAGTTGACCGGCCAGGGAGCGGGCTTCCGCCTCGCTCAGTCGCTCGAAACGAATCCGCGATCCAAGCAGCGTCGCTTCCTGCCGGATGACCATGCCGTCTCGCTTGACCCACATCCGCCCGACCGGCGACGACGACTTGCCGGCGCCAGCTTCAGCGTCCCGGTAGACAACCAGCCATGCCGGTACCACTTCGGTTCCCCACATCACCGACTCGGTCCGCTCGACCGTCGCTTGGATGATCCGCGACGAAACCTTGCCGGGACTTGTTGGCGAAGGGAACGGACTGAAGATCTGTTCGGTCCAGGTGCGTCCCTGGTACAAATGGGGCATGTACGTTTGCGGAGAAAATTCGTCACCAATCAGCGATTGACCCATGCGCATCACGTGCTGATGGAGCGAATCACCGGCGCTGAACAATTCGACGTGCAACAATTCGCCGCGGACATCGCCGCAGACGGTGAACAAAGGTTCCTGGATATGATCGAGATGGACGTCGGAGTCGAACCCCGTCAGCCGGTTCTGGTCGTCCAAATGCATGCGGTTGTGCAGGCTCAAATCGAATCGGGCGCCGGAACCGAGCATGGCGTCTAGCACACGCCGCACTAAGCTGGGGATCTCATCGAACGCCTGTCGCTGAAACTCCACGCGGCTGACCACATCCGATCCGCCCCCAGGACACGATTCGACCTTGGTCGCGGCCCAGCCGATATCGCGATCGTTCCACTGCACGCGCCAGCAGGCCGGCGGCAAGTCGAGTTGCTCCTCCACAAGCTGCGACTTGGCCAGCGGGGGATCGCCCGTTCGCAGCAAGGGCATCACTTTGACCAACATCAACCAACTCATCGTGGCCAACCAGAACAGTACCACCACGAGATTGAATGCTCGACTTCCCATTATTTATCGATCCCCCGTCATGACGCTACAGTGCGAGCGAACCATCCCCCGCATCGCGATCGAGGCGCGCGGCATCTTTCCCATATTTTTATTGAGAAACTGACGTTGCACTCGACAGCCCATCTTCGGAAGATGCCGACTCGCTGCATTTCCATTTCGGCCTTTGCGCCGCGGCAGGATGCCGATTGCGCCAGCGGGCGAAACTTTGTGGCTTGGTACATCTTAAACACCCATATCGAGAATGAAAAGCCGTCCCCCCAGTCAGGGGTAATGGCCAGCGTCGATTCTAAGGAGGGAAGAATGGATTTCACTACGACACCGCCTTGCGGCCTTGCGAGCCTCCCCGCGCCCCTCGGATTGCTTTTGCTGGCGCCGTTGATTCTCAGTTTAACTGTGGGCTGTGCTTCCGAAGAGCCGACGACCAATCCTCCGACGGCCAATATCACCAGCGGCGACGCCGACAGTCCGGCCTATGCGGTGCCTGCCGCCGCCAACACTTCGACGGCGGGCAATGTCGAGAGTTCCCCCGTCGTTGCGCAAACGGATGCCGATCCGATGCGGCCGATGGTGCTCATCAGCACCTCGCTGGGGGACATTAAGGTGCAGTTGGACCGGGAGAAGGCGCCCGTCACCGTTAACAACTTCCTGTCGTATGCCGACAATGGAGATTATGACGGCTGCATCTTCCATCAAGTGATCGAGCAATTTATCGTCCTTGGCGGCGGCTACGATGCGCAGTTGGTGGAAAAGCCGACCAGAATTCCCATTCTCAACGAGGCGGCCAACGGGCTGTCCAACACCCGCGGCACGATTGCCATGGCCCGGCAGGCCGACGTGATCGCCAGTTCCACGTCGCAGTTTTTCTTCAACGTGACGGACAACCCCGCGCTCGACCACCAATCCGAAGCTCCCGCCGAGTTCGGCTATTGCGTGTTCGGCAAGGTGATCGAGGGAATGGACGTGGTGGACAAGATATCCCAGGTGCAGGTCACCGACCGCGACAACTTCGAATCGATCCCGGCGGCGAACATTGTGATCCACTCGGTCACCCGCGCCCGCTGAGTTGCGGAACTGAATTCGCCAGAATGCGGATGATGCGAAGTGCGGAATCCAGCGTAGCGGAATTCGCCAGAATTCCGATGCATCCAGATCAATCCAGCGGCCACGGAACTCTCCGCGAGTTCCGCTACTACGGTTGCGCCGACTCTTCGTATAGCTCGTGCAGGGCTTCGATGAGTTGGATTTCGGTGTAGATTTCGCCGGTCGGTTTGTTGAAGTCGGTACCGCCAGGCACATGCGAAAGCTGCCGACCTAGATTGATGCCGCCGCGACTGGTGGTCATGTACTCAATCAATTGGTAGCCTCCCTTGGAGTCGATCAGGTCGGTGACCAGTTTGCGGCCGCTCGGAATGGCAGCCAGACGGTCCAGGCGGTCGTAGCCCAGCGGATAGGAAGCGACCTGTCGCATGAAGTGCCTGCCCCGTTCGGTGCGCAGCGTGCGAATCAAGAATGCCTCGTCCTTCGGCACACGGGCGAGTATTTCGCGGAATCCACCCCCATTCCAGCCCATCAGTCTCAATTGCTTGAATAGCGGTTGCACCTGGCTTTGACTAATGACGTCGCCGGGCCGATAGTCGGGCAGCGCGGCGAAATGCCTGCGGACGACCTCTTCCACCTGTGAAAACGGCGGCAGCGGAGCGGCTTCGTTTTTCTCGGCGGCGTGCGCTTGACTGGCCGTGCCAAGCCAGCCACAGGCCAGTAACAATGCGGCAATAAGGTGCCGTCCGCCAAATCGGTAAGTTATTTTCGGACGACTCCTAAAGGTCGAATTTGGCGACGTCGCAGCTTTCATGGTTCAAACTCGTCTGAGAATCTGGTGAACGGCGTGCGGCTGGCGGATGTTCGTGGCGGGCCACCGGGAGAATCTGCCAGCGGGCGGCGCCCTCAATTACCGCGTACTCCATACTGAAAAACTACTACATGGAATCGACCGACGCCGGGTGGAATCCGCACCTGACCGCATTCTTGGTCCGACCATTTATGAAACAGGTGAGCATCGCTGGCAGCCTGGTGTGCCGCGGGGGAGTGATATTTTGCCAGCATTCCGGCCAGTCCCGCCATGCCAGAGTAGCCTGGATAAAATTCCATAAGTGTATATAGATAAATGGGTTAACATCCGTTGGCTCGATATTTCCGAGGCAATTTTCTTGATCTTTCCACATGAGGTTTGTTAATATGTTGCAGTCCGGACGAGCTTCCGGATTCTTGTCCCCGGTAGCAGGAGATACCGCCATGTCTATTCCGTTGTACTACAGCCAAGAGTGCCCCACGTGCGGTCGCAATCTGCGAATCCGCGTGGAATACCTTGGTAAGCGGGTCGTCTGTCAGCATTGCCAGGCGAAGTTCGAGGCATGCGATCCGTCCAGCGCCCATTATCCACCGTGCGACTCCGGGCTGGCCCTGCTCCGTCGGGCCGACGAGCTATTGGCCGCCAGCGCGCAGGCGAAGACCAAAGTCCATTAACCGCCTGGATGAGACCTTCTCGCCCAAGTGGCGGACGCTGCCAGGGTCCGTCATGAAACACTTGATTGAGACGCTCTCGCCGTTTCTGCGGCGAGACGCATTGCCGGCTGAACTCTTTTAGCTGCAAGTCGGTGGTGGCTGAACGTTGCCGCACAGACGGAATAAATCGGCAAAGTATTCCGGGTAGGTCTTTTCCGTACATGCCGGGTTGAGGATCACAATGCCCGGCACTCGCAGCCCAATCAGCGCCAAGCTCATCGCCATGCGATGATCGTGGTACGTGTTGATCTCCGCGGCCTGAAGTGGCTGGGGGACAATGGTCAGACCATCCTCATGCTCCTCAACGGCGGCTCCAACTTTTCGTAGCTCGGTGGCCAGATCGCCAATGCGGTCGGTTTCCTTGTAGCGATTGTGGGCCACGCCGCGAACCCTGGTGGGGCCTTCGGCGAACAGCGCCACCGCGGACAGCGTTTGCACAGTGTCGCTAATTGCGTTCATATCGACGTCGATTCCCCGGAGCGGGCCTCCGACGACGGTGACCGAATCCTGCGCGTAGGTGACCTGGCAGCCCATCTGTTCCAGGCAGTCGCAGAAAGCTACGTCCCCTTGCAAGCTGTCGCGGGACAGCCCTTCCACCGTCACCTGGCCGCCGACAATTGCGGCGGCGGCCCAAAAGTAGCTGGCCGCCGAGGCGTCTGGTTCGATCGCGTAGTGGCAGGCTTGATAGGCTTGGTTGCCGGGAACATGAAACGTCTGCAAGCCCTCCGCTTCGGCGGCGACGCCAAAGCTGCGCATCACGCGCAGCGTCATCTCGACATACGGCTGGGAAACCAGCTCGCCGTCGATGTGGATCGTGGTAGCTCCCCGAGCGAGAGGCGCCGCCATTAGCAACCCGCTGAGAAATTGGCTCGACACGTCGCCGCGAATCGCCACCTCGCCGCCGGACAGCCCCCGCGCATTGACGACCACCGGAGGGCATTGATTCGCCGATTCGCATTCGATTCGCGCACCTAAGCTGTTGAGCGCATCGACCAGGTCGCCGATCGGTCGCTGGCGCATCCGCTCGACACCGTCGATACGGAAACGTCCCTTGGCAAGCGCGAGCAGCGCCGTCAGGAATCGCATGGTCGTGCCACTGTTGGCGACGAACAGTTCGGCGGCCTCCACCGGCAGCACTCCACCGCAACCTCTCACATCGACCGTGGCCTGCTGGAGATTGTGGTCAAGCGACAGCCCCAAGTCGCGCAGCGCCGCGATCATCACCCGTGTGTCTTCGCTGTCGAGCACGCCCTGCAAATGCGAGCGGCCGTCGGCGAGGGCGGCGCAGATCAGCGCCCGATTGGTGATGCTTTTGGAACCGGGCGGACGGATGGTCCCGGCCAGCGGGTCGGTGCGAACGGGAATGGCGATCTTGTCCATGAAGTAAAATCCTTGGCAAGCTGAATCGGCGGGCGTAGAGAACCATTCAACTTTAATCGCATATCGGGTTCAACTACAATCAGGCTGTAAGAAAGGAACCCCGACAAATGAGTCTCTCGCGACTATTCGTAATCATCCCACTCGCATTGCTTGCCCAGGTGGAACCGCCGGCGCAAGCCGAAGGACCGCCGCCTCCTCCGAATATCATACTGATTGTGGCCGATGACCTCGGCTATGGCGATCTGGGCTGCTATGGCCGCGAGGATGTGAAGACTCCGCACTTGGATGCGATGGCCCGCGCCGGGCTGCGGTTTACCGACTTTCACTCCAACGGCGCCGTATGCAGCCCGACTCGTGCGGCCCTGATGACCGGCCGATATCAGCAGCGCAGCGGAATCGAAGGGGTCGTGACCGCCGCCGGGCATCGCCATACCGGGCTACCGCTGGACGAGATCACCATTGCCGAGATGCTGCAAGCCGCCGGCTATCGAACCGCCTTGTTCGGCAAGTGGCATCTCGGATACGACCCCAAGTTCGGGCCGAATCAGCAAGGATTCGACGAGTTTCGGGGATTTGTTAGCGGCAACGTCGACTACCAGTCGCATATCGATCAGGTCGGCCGCCCCGATTGGTGGCGCGACGACCAACTCGAACCGGACGATGGCTATCTGACGGAACTTATCACCGATTACTCAGTCGATTTCATCAAGCAAAATCGCCGACGTCCGTTCTTTCTCTACTTGGCGCACGGCGCGCCGCACTATCCGATTCAGGGACCAAACGATCCCGCCATCCGCTCGCCCGGCAAGCCGAATCCGCAACAGGGCGGACGCCCCGAGTTCCTTGACGGTTATCGACAAATGATCGAGACACTCGACGATTCGGTGGCCAGGATACGCGCGGCGGTCCGCGCCGCGGGCCTGGAATCGAACACACTGATTGTGTTCATTTCTGACAACGGCCCCGCGGAACGGTTTGGCGGCAACGCGGGCAAGCTACGCGGCGGGAAGGGAACCTTGTACGAAGGGGGACATCGCGTACCATGCTTGGCGGTCATGCCCGGCAAAATCGCCGCGGGCGAGTCTCCTGAGACGGTCATGGGATTCGATTGGACTGCCACATTCGCGGCGATCGCCGGCGCCGGTATTTCCGCGGAAAAGCCGCTCGACGGCGTCGACTTGTCGTCGCTGCTGTTCGACGGCGAATCGCTCGCGGAGCGTGATCTCTATTGGTCCCGCGGCGTCGGTTCCACTGCCGTCCGTTCCGGCGACTGGAAGCTGATCGTGGAAAAACGCCGGGTGGAACTGTTCAACCTGAAAGACGATTTCCAAGAGGCGACGAACGTAGCCGAGGAGCATCCCGACGACGTCGATCGATTGCAGCGCAAGCTGAAAGCCTGGGAGCAGGAAGTGCGGCGGAACGTCGAGCGCCGTTCTTAGCACGCCACGCCGCTAGCGGTCGTCCGACTGCGTGAGTTCATCGGGGCCGAACCAGTCCCGCATCTTGGCGGCCGCTTGTCGCTTGACGTCGGGCGTAATGTAAGCCGCCACGGTGGTTAACGCGACCAGCACGGCGCCTAAGTCGTCGGCGTAGCCAACCCCGGGAGTGAAGTCAGGGATGGCGTCGGTCGGGATAATGAAATATGCCAGGGAGGTGTAGATCACGGTCTTGGCCCAAACGGGCGCCTTCTCGTCTTGCGCCGCATAGTAAAGCCAAAGCGTCTTCTCGACCATTTCCTTGCCGGCCACCCGGGAGAACCGCATCAGTTTGCGCCAATAGCGGCTATCGGAATAGCCGCGGGCAAGTTCTTCCTCGGCTAGGGAAACGGCCGCCAGGTCGGGTTCGGCGAAGTTCGGATAATCAGCCGTGCTGTCATAGTCGTTCATTGTGCCACCTGAATCGGAATGCAGAAGGAAAGCACTTCCATTGTACGCATCGGAGGCGTCGAATTCTAAGGAAGAATGTGAAACAGGCCGCTGGAGCTGGTTGCTCAAGCGGCCTGTTCGCATTCTTTTGTTCCGCGTAGACGAACCGTCGCCTACTTCAATCGGGCCGGCTCTGACGTGCCGGAGTCGGCGGTTTCCGTGGCTTGCTCGCCTTTGTCGTAGTTGGCCCGTTGGGCGACCTTGCCGTCGGACTTCCACCAGATCCACTGCCCCGTGGCCTTGCCGGCGGTGTACTGGCCCTGGATTGACTTCAGACCGTTATCGTGCCACCAGGTCCAATCACCGTCTTGCAGACCCTGGGTATACTCGCCCGCCAGGGCTTTCTGACCGTTAGGGTGCCACCAGGTAAACGAGCCGACTGGCACGTCGAAGCGATACTCGCCCCGCATCCGTTCCTGGCCGTTGGGGTGCCACGACGTCCAAGCACCGTGCTTTTCGTCGCGGCCCTTGGTCATGAAGGGAGCGACATCGCAGACCCACCAGTCGTCGGCGCCGCTGGGAACCTGCTGGGCGTGCAAGTACATGCCGGCCGACTTTTGCGAACCGTCGTCGAACAATTCCTTTTGCAGGCCGAGCCGGCGGCCCTTGATGTAGGTGTCCTTGCCGACCTGCTCGCCCCCTTCGCGCCACTCGGCAAGCTCGCCATCGATCTCGCCATCGCTGTATTCCATTTCTCGCATCTTTTGCCCGTCGGGATACCACCAGGTCCAGATGCCGTGACGCTTGCCGTTTTCGTAATAGAACTCGCTGGCGGTTCGCTTGCTGCTGTCGTAGATGGTCCACGCGCCGTGCAGTTCGCCATGGCGGAACTGGGCTTGCGATACGAACGGCCCGGTGAACTTATTGTAGGGAAGCCCCTGTAGCATCGTTACTTCGCCGGGAAAAAACCAGCCAACCCATTCGCCGTGGCGCTTGCCGTGGTGGTAGTCCCCTTCGGCGATCACGTTGCCTTTGATATCCCACATTTTCCAGGAGCCGTGATTAATGTAGTTCTGCTGATCGTCCTGGATTACGTAACGTTCGAGCTTGGTCGTGCCGTCGGGGAACCGCTCGCGAATCAATTCCGCTTCGACCTGCGGCTCGTCGCCATTCTCGACCCCGACCGGTTCCTCCACGACCGCGGCGGCTTCCTGCTCGATCGGCAGTTTGGCGGGTTCCAGGATATCGTCGTTCTCCTCGATGACCAATTCCTCGGCCAATCGAGCCGGTGCTAGCGGTTGGACGTCGACCAGCTCGCTCCCCTCGTTGAACGAGACGGTGACGATCGGCGGCGGCCCGAATGTCGAAATTAACGGAGACGACGCCTCTTCCGCACGGGCAACCGTCCAATGGCAGCAGGCGGCGAACGTGGCGGTTAGGATCAAATGGCGGTTCATGGATTAACTCCTGATCGACATCGCTTAACTTCGATGGTTTCGCGGTCAATGAATGGCTGGGGAATCGGCGCAATCGTACCCGCTGGCACGACCCGCGCATTCGCTACATCTTCAACATCGGCGCACGGCGGTGCCGACTTTACCGGTTTTGTGGGCAATTTAGCTAGGACGCGGAGAATGGTTCGCTTGCGGAGGACAGTTTTGCTTGACGAACCGCCGTCAACAGCAAAGGATAGTAATTAGGCCCCGCGCCGCGAGGTGACGTCGCCTCGCTATTCGTATGCTTTGTCCGCGGCGAGCCGCACTGAACCGCTCATCTTTCCAATCACCGCAATCGCTTGGAGTCTTCGGCATGCGTACTTGCAATCCGGTTAAGCAAGCCCTTCGTGACACCTTCGTTCCAACAGTGGCAGTAGTCTGTCTGCTGTCTGGCATGCTGGCCGTGGCGGCCGCCCAGGAGCCGTCGCCGGCGGAACCGGCGGTCGAAGCCGAAACATTGTTGCCGGAAGCGGAGAATCCTGATTCGCTCCAGGCGATGACCAACAAGTATCCACAGATCGCTGAAGCGGTTAAGAAGTTCGAAGCGCGTCAGTTCGACGAAGCGCTCGCGCTGACGGAAGCCGCCGCCGACGCCCACCCCGAATTGCCCCCTGGCGAAACGGTGATGGCCAGCCTGCACTTTGCCGCACGCGACTTGGCCGGCGCGATTCGCATGCTGGACAAGGCGGTTCAGAACCATCCGGGTGAGCCATCGGCGTATCTCGATTTGGGCAACATTGCCATTTTGCAAAACCGCCTCACCGACGCGACGTTGCTGTTCGATAAAACTGCCGAGGTGCTCGAAACGTTTGACGACAACGCGGAACGCAAGCGGAAGGCCGCCGATCGCCTGATGAAGGGCTGGGCCTCGCTGGCGGAAAGAAAAGATCAATGGGCCGACGCCGAGACGCACCTCACCGCGTTGGCGGCGAGCGAACCCGATGCCGCCGACGTGCAGGTGCGCCTCGCCCGGGCGATGTTCCGCAACAAGAAGTATAAGCCCGCCTATGAGATGATGCAGGCAAGCGCCGCGGTCAAGGAAGCGGGCGTATCGCCGGAACTGGCCATGGCGCAGTTCTATTCCGAGATGCAAGACGACGAAAGCGCCCGCAAGTGGATTGACTACGCCATCCGCCAACAACCAGAGAATCTGCAAGTCCGCCTGGGGGCCGTGCAGTGGCATTGGCAGCGAGGCAACGCGGAAGACGTCAAGAAGCACGTCATGAAGGCGGTGGACATCGATCCCACCTCGTTGCCGGCTCGCATGTTGTATGGCATGTATGCGCATTATGCCGGCGACCTGGCGACGGCGGCCACGCAATTCGAGGCCGTCTTGACCCGTTCGCCCACCGATTTTGCCGCCCGAAACAACTTGGCCATGGTGCTGGCCGATCGGGCGCAGGCCGATTCGCTCATCCGCGCGAAACGGATGGCGGAGGAGAATCTCCAGGCGGCCGGCAACAACACCGTCGCCGCGGGCACGCTCGGCTGGGCGCACTACAAACTGGGACAATTCGAGGAAGCCGCTAAATTGATGCAGGCGGTCGCCCAAGCGGGCGGATTGAACAATCGCAACAACATCTATTTCATGGCCCGCGTCGCCGACCGCGCCGGTCAACGTGAGCAAGCCGTCGAACTGCTCAAACAAGTGCTCGATCAGCCGCAGTTGTTCGAGATGCGCGGCGCCGCCGAGAAATGGCTGCAATCGATCGAGCCTTAAGACTGACAGGCTAGAAGTCGAGATGTTCCGGCAACACGATTTCCGATTCTTCCGCCAGGGCGGCTCGCTCGATCACTTCCATCAGTTCGGCCACATTGCCGGGCCAGTGGTAACTGTTGAGGATTCTCAGCGTTTCGGGAAGAAACCGCTTGTGCCGAATGCCGAATTCTTCGCAAACACGCTGCATGAAATAGTCCGCCAGCGGCTGGACGTCCTCGCGCCGTTTGGTCAGCGGCTCGATTCGCAGCGAGACTTCGTCGAGCAAAGTGTATAGCTCCGGGATCAGACGGCGATCGAGCACCTCTTTTTGCAGATCGACGCGGGTCGACGACACAATGCGAAACTCGACGTCGACCGGTTTGCGTCCGCCGACGGGAATGACCCTGTTGTCGTGCAGCACCGCCAGCAGCGACTTTTGCAGTTCCGCCGGCAAGGCGTCGACCCGGCCGAGAAACAGGGTGCCTCCGTGTGCCGCCCGCAAGGCGCCCAGGCCGGGCGCTTTCGCGCCGGCAAAGGCGCCTGCTTCGTGACCAAACATTTGCGCGGCGAATACCTGTTCGGTAAGTTGCGAGCAGTCGATCGGCACGAACGGGGCGGCGGCTCGGGGGCTGGCGTCGTGAATGCGATGAGCCAGAAAACGCTTACCGCCGCCGGCCGGCCCGGTAATCATTACGTTGTAACGGTAGCGAGCGACCTGCGCCACTCGGCAGCGCATCGCTTCGGCGTAGGCGGACGTGCCCACGATCGTTTCCGCCTTGGCGTCCATGGTGATTGATCCGAGAGGAATGCTCCGTACCCCTTCATCCTAAAGGTTCGACAAAGAATGGAAAACGGCACGACCGGCGGCCGTGCCGTTTTCCTGATTTAAGGGACAACCATAGGGTCTAGAAGCGGAGACGGATGCCGCCCCATTCACCGCCAATCTGGAACACGCCGCCCGTTTGAGGCCGAGGGCTTCGATCCCAGCCTCCGCCTGGCTGAACGACGACCACGCCGCCGTGACCGTGCCGCACGCGGTGGACATGTTTGGGTCGCGCCCGCAGCAGTTGTTCCGCCCGGATGGCGTCCGCCACATGGCCGGCGGCATGATCCAGTTCGGAGTATCTGCCGGTCAGGATGAAGGTGCGGACGTCGATCTGTCCCAGGTCGAGATACTGTTTCGCCCGGTTGCTCTCAAGGTCGCGGCTGGCGACACGCAATTCTCCCAGTGCCCGGTTGGCATACAGTCGCGCCAAGGCCGGCGCGCGTCGGGCCTGGTATGCTTTCTCCATGGCGTCCAAGGCATGGATCATGTGAGTCTCCGCGGCGAATCCGTGCCGCTCGCCTCGGTGTCCATAATGAACGTGGGCGGCACTGGCTGGGGCGACGGCAAGCCCGACCCCAACGGCGACTATGGTCGTCAACAAGACAATACGAAGGTTGCGAGGAAACATGGGTCTTTCTCCTGTTTGCAAGTAGTGATTGCCAGTGCGAACGGCATTGGCGTGCTTCGCAAGGCACTATTAGCGACCGGCGTGCCAACTCGGCTGCAGGTGGACCAGTAACACTATGCAAGCTGCTTCGTGAAAACGACTTAACGAGCAAAACGCCGAGAGGAGAAATGCACTTTTGAGGACAGAATTGTCCCGCGTGTGCGATCGAAGTGATGGCGCTGCTATCGTTTCGACAACAGCACTTGGGTTAGATTGCGTTGCGCAGCGACATCGTTTGTGGCAGAGAGGTTGCCAGATGTTGGACCAGACGCCGCCAGCTTTGTGGCGAGCCGGGCGTTAAACGGCCGAGCACCCGCGGCGTCTGGGCGCCGGTGGTGCCTGGGTGATTGGCTGGAACTTGCTCCAAGTGCAGCAACGCCAACAGCGCCGCGCAGACGCCTTCCAGCACGTCATCGGAGTAACCCATGCCGGCGCAGCGCGTGTATATCGGCTGGTAGCCACCCTTATCTGCAACTCGTGAGGCAATCTCGCGAAGCAGCATGCCGTTGGCCTGGCCGCCGCCTGACAGGAGAACCTCGTCGATCGGCGGATCGCGCGGCACATGCCGCTCGATGGCCAGCGCCACCGATTCGGCGATGAAGTGGGTGGCGGTGCATAGCAGATCGCGAACCGACCATCCGGAGGCGACCGCCATCCGGATCGACTCGTTCAGTTCCGCCTCGGGTTTTACGCCCAGTGGGTACCATCTTGGCGGCGGCTCTTGAAAATAGGGAGCGGAAAGCCAGTGGTCGATCAGATCGGGAATCTTGCGACCCTGAACGGCCAGCGAACCGCCCGGATCGTAGGGATACTGGCCGTTGGTAAGCTGCCGCGCCAGCCGGTCGGTGAGCACCGTGCCGGGGCCAACGTCGAACGAGAGGATGGAACCGGCGGCCCGCGGCAGCGCGGCGGGCGGCAGGTAAGTCAGCCGTGTGGTACGACCGAGATCAAGCAGCAGCCGGGTCTTTTGCGGACTGCGAAACAGCATCCAGTATGGCAGGGCGAGTAAAGGTCCGCCCTGTCCCCCGCCCGCCAGATCTCGCTTGGCAAAGGCATCGATGCAGTTCAAGCCGGTGCGTTCGGCCAACCAGGCGGCGTCGCAGATGCACTCATATCCGGCAGCGGCGCCCGGCTCGAAGAACCACAGGCCAGGGTCGACCACGCCAATTGCCAGGATGCCGTCGGCCGGCAAGTTTGCCTCGGCAAGCATGGCGTTGATCAATTCCGCGGCGGCGTTGGCGACGTGCTTGGCCAGTGTGGCATGTTCGGCGGCGCGAACTGCGCCGCTACTTCGCAGGCGTCGAAACAAAGCCGGCACATCGTCGGTCAATTCAGCACTGCCGCTGACGAGCAAATCGACGCTCGACTCCAAACCGCCTGCCTCGGCGGCCACAACGGCGCCTTGAATCCGTCCACAGTCGCTGCTGACGCGCAACCCGGCGATTCGCAAGCGGGTCGCGTCGGCGAGCCGCTTGCGGTCGAGCGTCACCGCAACTTGCGGCGGCTGGCTTGCCGTGAGCGACATTTTGGAACCGCTTACAGGCAGCGGTCGCAACGGTTTTGCCGCGGCGGGTCGTCCTTGGCCCATCGCCCCATTCTCCGCGGATTCAAGGGAATTGTCATAGCGGTAGTACCGACTGGCGAATGCCCGCCAATCAGGCTACCATTTTCACTTCTTGAGCGGCCAGAACGCCAGCGATGAATTCCTCGAAGATCCGCTGATCGAGCGCCGTGGCGGAACCGTTCTCGGGATGGAATTGCGTACCAAAGGCGAACCAATCTTCCTGGATGCTTTCGATCGCCTCGATCACGCCGTCGGGACTGGTGGCGCTCACTTTGAATCCGGCGGCGACTTCGTCGATCGCCATGTGATGCAAACTGTTCACCCGCACTTCGCCGTCGCCGTAGATGCGTTCCATCAGCGTGCCCGGCACGACCAGCAGGCCGTGCCGATGCGAGGCGTCGATCGCGTCGCGGTGCGGCAGCGCCTTGGGGAGATCCTCGGGAATATGCAAGAACAGGTTGCCTCCTTGCGAGACGTTGAGCAACTGCATCCCAACGCCGATGCCGAACACAGGCTTGCGTAGTTCAGCGAGTTGCTTGATTAACGCCCGGTCGAAGTCTTCACGCCGATCCGCCAGACAGCGGACGGAAGGATGCATCATGAAGCCGTCCCGGTTGGGATTCAGATCGGCGCCGCCGACCATCACGAAGCCATCGACCATTTCCGCGATGTGGCGTATGTCCGCCGCATCCCGGGTTGGCGGGAAAACCGCCGGCACCCCGCCGGCATCGGTCACCGAATCGAAGTAGCCTTCGGCAAGATAGGCGAAACCGGGTGCATCCTTCGTAGCGTTGCGAAAATCGGCGTTCATTCCAATCAACGGCTTGCGAGACATCATTCCATTCCCCTTGGCACGTCCTGTGCCGGTCCTAGTGATGAAAACACCGGAGACCAAGTCGAGCGGGAAGTCGACAGAGAATTTGGAACGGACGACCAGTGGAATGGCTGCACAGCGCCGTGGCCGCATGAAGCCGACGCATCAACCTAATTCGATTGACGTTCAGCGACATCGAGCGGGGAGCAAAAACTCCCGATCGCGACACAACAATTGCGTAAGCCCACCCAGGTGGAATCAGATCCTACCTCGTGGCGACTCTTAAATCGCTAGGCTTCGTCTCCCCAAATGTCGTGTGCCGCGTCTCCTTGAGAAAAAGGAATGCAAATCACAGGCGAGTGTGAAACATGCGGCGCCCATCCGCAATAGGGCACTGTATTTTTGGCGGCGCAAAGTGCTAGCATACCACATATAGTAGGTCAAGCGGGCGTACTCAATAATTCAGGAGAGTGGTGAATTGCCAGCTTTGATTGAATTGCACGGCGCCGGTTCGCGTTTTTTTGAGGGTGCAACCGAGGCGCTTTACGAATCGTGGCGTAACAAGGTAAGTTAAAGGCTTGTCGCACACTCACCCGGTTTGGGCCGAAAATAAATGCATTACCGCAACGTCTGCCTGGAATCGTTCGGATACACGTTGCCGGATGAGATCGTCACTTCCGAGGAAATCGAACAACGACTGGAACCGCTCTATTCCCGTTTGCGGCTACCGCCTGGACGGCTGGAGCTGATGACCGGCATCTGTCAGCGGCGCGTGTGGCCAGACGGCATGTTGCCCAGCGAGATGAGCATCGTCAGCGGGCGTCAAGCCATCGTCGAAGGGGGCGTCGATCCGGCGGAGATCGGCGCGCTGGTCCATGCCAGCGTCTGCCGCGACCATCTGGAGCCGGCCACCGCCTGCGGTGTGCATCTTGCCTTGGGGTTGCCGGAAGCGTGCCAAATCTTTGATGTCAGCAACGCCTGCCTGGGATTGATCAACGGGGTATTGCTGGTCGCCAACATGATCGAGTTGGGCCAGATCCGCGCCGGACTGGTGGTCGGTACCGAACATAGCCGCCCCTTGATGGAGACCACCATACGCTCGCTCAACAACGACCCCTCGCTAACTCGCAACAGCATCAAACGGGCGGTCGCGTCGTTGACCATCGGCAGCGGCAGTGCGGCGATTCTCCTTACCGATCGCGAATTGAGCCAAACCGACAATCGGCTTGTCGCGGCGGCTGCGACGGCGCATACCGCGCATCATCGGCTTTGTCATAGCGGCCGTGATGAAGCGGTCGGCGACGGCATGGCGCCGCTGATGGAAACCGACAGCGAACAGCTCATGCAGCACGGCATCGCCGCCGGAGTTGCCAACTTCGAGCGATTTCTGGCCAACGCCGGTTGGCAGCGCGACGACTTGCACAAAACGGTTTGCCACCAGGTGGGAGCGGCCCATCGCAAGCAGATGTTGGAATCGCTCGGACTCGACGTCGAGCGCGATTTCGCCACGTTCCCCTGGCTGGGCAACACCGGTTCGGTGGCGTTGCCCATTACCTTGGCGAGAGCCGTGGAATCGGGTCATATCCAACCGGCAGAGAACGTCGGCTTGCTCGGCATCGGTTCGGGCATCAACTGCGTGATGCTGGCGGTTCGCTGGCAGCGGAGCTTGTCGCCGACGAAGTCTTTAACCCAGCAGGCACCCGCTGAACCGGTCGAGGTCGCGCCGTAAATGCGTTACTTGGTGCTGGCGACCATCGTGTTCTGCACCGCCGCCAGCGGCACGCAGGCATCGCCGTCATGGGCCAACGCGGCGACCGAACCTGGCTGACGCGTCGCTTGGAGAGCGCCATCGGCGCGGGCCAATAGCGACTCGGCGTTGTCGCTGGGCAAGTACTCAGCCAAGCCCAGTCGGATGGAGAGCATGATTTCTTCATCCCCCAGCGGCAGTCGGCAGGCTGAGATGGCATCGAATACCCGTGATGCGATCACCCGTGCTCCGCCGAGCGGTGTGCCGGGCAGCATCGCGGCGAAGGTCGCCTTACCGTAGCTGGTAACCTGATCCATTTCGCGGAAGGCCGAGCCGAGGAACTCGCCGACCGTTTTCATTACCTGCTGCGACAACTCCTGTCCGAAGCGAGCTTCGACATCCTTGTAGTTGGATATCTCCACGAGCAAGATCGATAAATTGCCGTTGAAGCGGTGACATTCGGCGACGCGGCGTTTCAAGTCGGAACGAAATTGACTCTGCGACGGCACGATGCGGCGGGCGTCCTCTTGCGGCTCTTGCTGGGGCGGGTTGGCCTCGGTGCGCGCTTCGGGCTGCTTCAGATCGGAAATCGGCCGCGACCTCTCGCCATCGTGATAGGAGGCGCGGTTGCGGCCGGCTTGCTTGGAAAAGTAAAGCGCCTCGTCGGCACGGCGAATGAGTGACGCAGGATCGTCGCTCGGCAAGATCTCGGCCAACCCCTCGCTGGCGGTTACCTTCAGATCCTTATCATTAAAGCGGACCGTGACTCCCTCGATGGCGCGCCGCGCGCGCTCCGCGCCGACGGCGCCCTCGGCGGCAGTCGTGTCGGGCATGACGATCGCGAACTCCTCGCCGCCATAGCGGCACACGATGTCCATATCGCGCATCGATTGCAGCAGCGCGGCGGCGACCTGACGTAGCACCTCGTCGCCCGCCTGGTGGCCGTGCGTGTCGTTGAATTTCTTAAAGTGGTCGACGTCCAGCAGCACCAGGCAGTGCGGCCGTCCGCGGCGCTGCCACTCGGCGTAGCGACGCGCCAAGGCGTCGTCGAATCCGCGGCGATTGGTCAGATTCGTAAGCTGATCCGTGCGCGCGTCCAAGGCGTGCGTTTCGAGCTCCTTGGCCTGGGCCGCCAGTCGATGTTCGGCATTGTGCAATTGCGATTGCAACTGCTCGTTGGCACTGATCAACTGTGCCAAACTGGCGAGTACCACCTGTTCCGATTGCGTGGCGCCGTCGCCGCCGCACTCCAGTTGTTGATTGATCCGTAGCACCTGAATGTGATGCTCCCCCACGTCCGCAGCGACACTGTTGGCCAACTCCTGCAACCGCTCCAGCGATTCTCGGGCCTGGTCTTTCAGCCGTTCGGCGTCCTCGGTGCGCATCGGAACTCGGCTTCGCAACCACCAGCCGAGTACTCCGCCCAATGCCAGCACCGTTGCGGCGATGGCCGTATTCAAGAGAACCGCTATCACAGAGGCTGCGTCGAGTGCCATGATTGTCACATTCTACTGGGCTTTATTCTCGGGACTATTCCACCGCGGGTGATGAACCGAATTCATCGCTCGCTCCGATAGATTTCAGCCCCACGCACGAAGCAGGGGCGCCGTTGTCGGAACGTCGCGGTAGCGGCTCGTCTGGAAACTATAGGTTGCCGCCGCAAGGGGTCAATTCAAAACGCCGTAGCCTAGTAGGCCATGCATCAGAGAGCATCGCAAATCCCTCGCCCGTACTGGGTTAATCGTAACTGCTGGAGAATGAGGCATTGTCGGCACGTTTCCTTGCGGCGTGGCAAGTGCGCCATTCGTGCGGATTATCCGCGTTGCGATCGAATACAACATCTCGTCGCGCGGCAGCGATTGTAACGACGCCGCCCCTTGCCGCAGCGGAATGCGGCCACAGAAGCCAAAGCCGCGGCCTACTCGCTCGTCGCCAGCACGATCTGCTCGTCGCCGACTTGGCAATAGACGCGGAAGTGAATCTTGCCTTCCCCATTGAGCGCGTTGTAGTGTTGCTTGAGCAGATTGAACTGGTCGATCGCCCGGTTGGCGATCACCTGTTGTTCCTCCAGGAACTTGACTTGCGGTTCGAGTGCTTTTTTCCGATTGGCGTCTTTTACAGCTTTCATGGTAGTGATCTGTTGCGTCATCTTCGTATTGGCGTTGAGCACCTCGGTGGCCCGCCGTTCGGCAACGGACTTGGAAAAAGGGAGTGGCTGCTGCTCGGAATCGACCTTGAAAAACGAAGCCAATTCGATCTGCAATCCACGGCGTACCTCGGATCGAAACTGGAACTGCAACACGCGCTGGGCGTTGGTTCCCAGGCTGAGCGCGGCGCGGCCGCCGTCGGCGGCGATCGTGGCGCCGGGATCCCAGGTGGCGGCCGAAAATTCACCTTCCAGACTGGTGAACTCGATCATCACCGATTCCTTCTCCGGCAGCCAATCGAGCTCGATGTTGGTTCGCATCCGCGGCTTATCCAAATCGAGCGTGATCGGCGCCGCCTGCATTGGCTCTCGCAGGCGGAAGCGATGCGAAACGTCCTTCGATTGCAAGGAGACCGCACAGTTACGCAGATAATTGGCCGCGCGATTCTCTTGTGCCTGCAAAAGCCACTGAAAACTCAGGTCGCCTTCGGCCAAAGCCATTTCCGCCAGCGGCGTTTCCGATCCGTCGGGCTGCATCACGTAAATCTGCCATTTGCGCGCCGGGTCTGCTTCGTCGCTGGTCCGGGTGGCAAACTGAAGGTTGCCCGGCGCGGCCGAGTCTCCTCCGAGCAGGCTAACATACAGATTCGCATCCGCCGGCAACTCGACGGAACCCAAAGCGACCGCCTGCGAGGGACCGACCTCTCCGGCCGAACCCACCTCCGGCAGGCTGACCGCCGCGGGGAAGTTCTTGAACGGCTCCACAACTTTCGGCTGTTGCGGCTCCGGTTCGGGTTGCTCGTTTTCTGGGGGCGTGTCGGCTTCTTCCGGCGTTGGGTCGCCGTTATCGGTTGGGGGATCGCCCTCTTCCGGTTCGGCGGGGGGAGCGTCTGGATCCGGCTTAGGCATCGGGTCGGCCGCCTCCGGTTCTTCGTCTCCAGGATTCACGGGTACTTCGGGCTGGGCCGGTTCGTCGACGTCATTCGGATCGCCTTTGACCGCCCGTTCACCTCCGCCGGTCATTTGTCCCGGTTCGGGGAACTCCTCGTCCAATGGGTTCTTGTCCTCAGTGGCTCTTGCTGCGTCCGCCCCGGGCGGCTGATCTCCCAATGGCGTGCGGATTGCCGACTCGTCGACCACCTCCGAGCGGTTATCTTGGGCCAATTCGGCGTCTGGGCCGGAAAGCAACATCGCGGCGACGACGCCTATCAGCAGCAGCAGCGCGGCCACACCGCTTGCCGCCGCGATCGCGATCTTCTGCTGTTTCGTGAGCGACTCGAAAAAACCGGGCTTGCGCGTCGGCTTGAGGCGATCGACCGGTGACGTTCCCGAAGCCTCGATGCCGCTCACCGCGGCCACCGGCGGCTTGCGTCGGATGGTTGTCGCGCGACGGGTTTCCTCGAACTCGTTCAACCACTGGTCAAGTTCCACCGCAAGCTCGTCCGCACTCTGATAGCGGGCTTGCGGATCCTTGGCCATCATCCGTTCGCAGATCTTGATTAGCGGTGGCGGCGTCTGGGGGGCCAACTGAGTGATTGGCGTGGCGACGGAAGTTTGGTGCGCCTCGAGCCGGGCGGCGACCGAGTCCGCCGCATACGGCGGACGCCCTGTCAGCAGGTGGTAAAACACGCATCCTAACGAGTAGACGTCGGAGCGGTGGTCGATCTTGCCGCTGCCGGAAGCTTGTTCCGGCGAGATGTAGTCGACCAGTTCCAACGGAAGCTGTTCGATCTTGCTGCCCGCCTCGCTGACCATCTCGGTGGGACGAGCGGCGTCGAGGTTGAGAATCTTCACCACGCCTTCGTGATCCACCATCAGGTTGCCGGGATGAATCTGGCGATGGACGATGCCACGGCCATGCGCATGCGCCAGACCCAAGGCGGCCTGATACATGTAGGCGGCGCTGTTTTCCGGCGGCGGCTTGGCGCCGTCGCTCAAGATGTGCGCTAGATCGATTCCTTCGACATACTCCATCACCAGGTAGTATTTGTCGTTCTGGTGATCGATGTCATAAACGTGAACCAGATTACGATGATCGAGTTGAGCAACCGCCCGCAATTCGCCGCGACTGGCCTGCGCCTCGGTAAGAATTTTGAGCACCACGCGGCGCTCCATCTGCGTATGCTCGGCCAGGTAGACCGGCGAGTTCAACTCCTTGCCGATCTGGTCGATGAGTTGGTATTTGCCCCATCGTAGCGATCGGCCCTTAAGAAACTGGCTCGCCGCCCAACGGGAGATGATTCCTACCCGGATCAACTTGCGCGCGATCGTTTCGGCTTCCTGCTCGTTGCCGATTTCCGCCTGGGCTTTCCGCAGCGCGGCCCCTTGTAGCAGGCTCAGCTTTTGGGCCTGCTCAAAAAATTGATCTGCCGACGTATTGGTAGTAGACATAGGCATGTTGCCTGGGCGGCGAATGGCCGCCGCATGAACCGACTTCAATGTCAATTCGCCGCATCAATTTGATACTCGTCGAGACCGGCCGCGCACTGTTCGCGGGGATCGGTCGACTCCGTTCATTTATTGTAACGAGCGGCTCGCATAATGCACGCAAATTACCAGCAAATAACTGGTTGGGCCATTTGTCCAAGTCCGCCTGTTTCGCCTGACCGTACCTCTGGAGGCAACAGACACCAGTCGAATGCTTCGTCAGCACCTAGTGGTCGACACTTAGGTCCGCCGCGGGCAACTGCCGAGTAATCGCATCATTTCGATACCCAAATCCGGTCGTGCCGAGCGTGGAGAGATCGACCACGCCGTTGCGCCGTCGATAGAGGCCGCCGTGGACCAGGCACTCCGGCTCCGAGGCTTCGGGATAGAACTGCATCGCATTGCACTCAACCCCCATTATGGTGGAAGCCGCGGCGGCCAGCCGCACGTGCGGGATCATGGCCAGCATTGGATTCGTAAGATCCTGGACCATCAACGGCATGCCATGGGCCTTCGCCCAGCAGAGGCTCAATATCGCCCCCGACTGCGTCTTGCAGGTTTTCAACGCCACGCCGGACCATCCCAGTTCGCGGCCCAGTCGCACGTAGGACCAGTCGTGGGCGCTTTCGTCCAGGAACAACGGCTTGCGGGCGGAGAGGCCGTGGACGTCGATGCGGTGGGTCGACAAATCGTAGGGAAACGGTTGCTCGACGTAGAGCAACATGCCGTAGATCCGCGGCGCGTCGTCGCGCAATTGATCCAGAATCTCGTTGACGTAACTCGGATCGGTGACCGTGCAGTTGAAGTCGGTCGACAGCCATTGCACCCCCTCTTCGACGCCCAGTTGCCCGACGCGCAGGATGCGGTCGTAGTCCCACGCGCGGTCGTTGCCCCGCAGCTTGATTTTGAGGCAGGTAAGCCCGTCGGAGCGAATCCAGTCCCGCAACAATACGGGAAATGCATCGCGGGGAGCGTCTGAGGAAAGTTCATCTTCATTGAGTGGATCAAGCCCACCGACCAGGTGCCAGCAGGGCAGGCGCGAGGGCGGGTGCTGGACGAGAAAATCGGCCGGGTAGTGGCCGCGGAAATCGACGTCGCAGCCGGCGGCCGGTTCGAGATACGCCGATAGATCCTGCTCAAAAAAGTCCTTGCTGTACGTTTGATAGACGTCCACCTCGTGCAGTTCGGCGAAGGCGTCGTGCAAGGCGATATCAAAGGCGCTGCAAACGATGAGAGCCGCCAGCAGGGGTATCGGCTCGGGCAACTGCAACGTCTCGGCTGTTTCGGCCATGACCGAGGAGAGGACTTCGCGCTGAAAGCGGTGGCCGATTTCCAGCGGGTGCCCGGTCGCCGCAAAGTCGTGCCAGGCGACGGCCAGGCGGCGACTGAGGTGCAACAAGGCTTCATGCCTTTGCGCGTAGGGCAATGGACTGGGCCAGCCCCACTGCACCGACAACGGCGTCTCTCCCCAGCCGGTCCCACGTCGATACTGGCTATCTTCTACGGTCATCGCCACCCGCAGGCAGGTCACCGTGGTCAGCGTTTCGCTGCCGAACTTGAGCGGCACGCGGGTGGTCACCGGAAGCAGGTAGTTTTGGACGGCGAGGATTTTCATGAGAAACCAAGTTGGCGCGAGCTTTGGGGGCATGCCGTCGGCTTGCTTGCCGAAGCTGGCAGCTTCGGCAACGACGACCGGTAGCTTCGGGCATGACCGGTGGAATGCGTGTTCATGGTACACGTCCCGGCGGGGGTTGCAAGCGTCACTACCTTCATGCAGCATTGGCAGGTTTATTGAGTTGCGATATCATCGGGCATACTCAATTTTGCCCACCCGATGAACTCGCAGCCGAGAGCCACTCCGTGCTTCAGGTGATCCTCGCATTTTTTGGTCTCGGCCGCGCCGATGCGCGTTCGCGCAAGCAGTTCCGGCTGGTGCTGCGCTGGCTGGCGCCGTTGATTGCGCTGGGGTTGTTCATCTACTTCGCCCGGTTTGTTCCCTTGGTGGCCGCCGGGGAGCGATTCGTGGTACCGTTGCCCTGGGAGGCGACCGTCGGCGGGGTCGCAGTCTCGCTCGACCTGCTGATTGACGGGCTGTCGTTGCTGTTCGCCCTGATCGTTTCCGGAATTGGTTGCCTGGTGTTCCTTTACGCCGGGAGCTACATGGGGGACGACGAACGTTCGGCGCGGCTATTTCTCTGGTTGCTGGCGTTCATGGCCTCCATGTTGGGATTGGTGCTGTCCAGCAACCTGTTCGGCATGTTCCTGTTCTGGGAACTCACCGGCATCACCTCCTACATGCTGATCGGATTCAACCAGGACGAAGAAAGCTCGCGCGCCTCGGCGCTGCAAGCGCTGCTAGTGACCGGCGTTGGCGGTTTGGCGTTGTTGGCCGGTTTCACCATGCTGGCGGTAATCGGCGGCGGCTCCGACGTGGTGGACCTGCGGCAATCAGCGGCGGCGATTGCCACCTCGCCGCTGTACATTCCGATGATCGCCTTGATCCTGCTGGGCGCTTTCACCAAGAGCGCCCAGTTTCCGTTTCATTTCTGGTTGCCTGGGGCGATGGCCGCTCCCACGCCGGTGAGCGCCTATCTGCATTCGGCGACGATGGTCAAGGCCGGCATCTTTCTTGTCGCCCGGCTGAATCCCGTCACTGGCGACACGACTGCCTGGATCGCTACTATCACCATCGTCGGCACGGCCACCGCCTTGGTCGGCGGCTGGCTTGCCTGGCAGCAGAGCGATTTGAAACGGATCCTCGCCTACTCGACCGTCAGCGCCTTGGGAATGATCATGGCGCTGCTGGGCGTCGGTTCGCCCCTGGCGGTCAAGGGAGCGCTCACGTTTCTGCTAGCCCACGCCTTGTACAAAGGCGCGTTGTTCATGGTCGCCGGCAGTGTCGACCATGGCAGCCACACTCGCGACATCAATGAACTGGGCGGATTGATCAAGAAGATGCCGTGGACGTTCGCCGCCGCTGCAATGGCCGCGGTGTCGCTCGCCGGACTGCCTCCGACGATGGGCTTTCTTGGCAAGGAAGTCGATTTCGAGGCCGCGCTGGAAACCGAGTATGCCCTATGGCTGACCTCCGCCTTGATGGCGGCCAGCGTCGGCTTCGTCGTGGTGGCCTCGCTGGTGGCCATCCGGCCGTTCTTCGGCACGGCGACTGCCGCGGCGGCAGACGCCCACGAATCGCCACCCACAATGCTGGTGGGGCCGCTGCTGCTGAGCGGTACGGGTCTCGGTCTGGCTTTCTACGCGGGTTGGTTCGGAGAAACATTCATTTCGGCCGCCATGAGCGAGACGCTAGGCACGCCGCACGTCGCCAAGTTGGCGCTGTGGCACGGCGTGAACACGCCGTTGTTGCTTAGCGCCGGCTCATTCGTAGTTGGACTAGTACTCTACGCGATGCGCGATCGGCTGTTGTCGGCGGCCGCCCCCTTCGGAGTGCTCGCCGCGATCGGCCCCGCAGCCGGTTATCGGGGGATGCTCGCCGGGCTGAAATGGTTTGCCAACGCGCAAACCCGAGTGATTCAAAACGGCCGGTTGAGCATCTATATCCTTTGTATCGGCATAACATTAATCACATTGTTGGCCGCCTCGTGGTGGTTCCGCGTCGGTACGATCGAAATGGCCGATGGTCCGCGGGTGCAACTCTACGAGCTGATGATCTGCGGCATGATGTTGGCCGCGGCGATTTTTGTCACCAAGACAGGTTCCCGACTGGCGGCCATCTGCCTGCTCGGTTCGGTCGGCTACGGTATTTCGATCGTGTTTCTGCTATTCGCGGCGCCCGATCTGGCCATGACTCAATTGGCCATCGAGACCTTGACGGTCATTTTGTTCGTCTTCGTGCTGTACCGATTGCCGCGGTTCAAGCGGTACACCTCCACCGCCGTGCGGGCGCGGGACGGCTTGATCGCGATCGGGTTCGGCACGATCATGGCGGTGCTGGCGTTCAGCGTGGCCGAACACGCCATCGACCCGTCCGAGAAGGAGCTGACGGACGGCATCAATCGGATGGCCTACCCGGAGGGGCGCGGGCGCAATGAAGTGAACGTGATTTTGGTTGACTTCCGCGCGCTCGACACGCTCGGCGAGCTAACCGTACTGTCGGTCGCCGCCATTGGTATTCTCGCGCTGTTGCGGCTGCGGTTGGGGGAGGAGCGCGAAGCATGAATTCCTTGATACTCTCCACGGCGGCACGATTGCTGCTGCCACTGCTGTTGATTTTCTCGGTGTTTCTTCTGCTCCGCGGCCACTACGAGCCGGGGGGCGGCTTCGTGGGCGGCTTGACCGCCGCAGCGGCGTTCCTGTTATGCCTGTTCGCCTTCGGCCTGCCCGAAGCGCGGCGCATCCTGTGGATTTCCCCGCTTTCCTGGATTTCCGCCGGCCTCACGTTGGCGCTGACCGCCGGCCTGTTGCCGATGCTGTTTCGTAAGCCATTTTTGACCGGTCTGTGGCCCGAATGGGACTTGCCCATCGTGGGCAATCTTGGCACTCCGTTGCTATTCGACGTGGGCGTCTACGCCGTCGTCGTGGGCGTGGTCACGCTGATTGTCTTTGAATTGGCGGAGGAATAACATGGAACTTCCTATCAGCCTCTCCTTGGTCATGGCCGTTACTATTGGCGGATTGTTCGCCTGTGGGCTGTACATGGTGTTGCGCCGCAGCGTGGTCAAGCTGATCATCGGCCTGGCATTGTTCACGCATGCCACCAACCTTCTGATTTTCAATTCCGGCGGACTGACTCGCGGCCGACCACCGCTGATTCCCGCGGACGCGACCAGCATCGAGCCGCCGTTCGCCGATCCGATCCCGCAAGCGCTGATTCTCACGGCGATCGTGATCGCCTTTGGCCTGCAAGCCTTTGCCTTGGTTCTGTTGAAACGTACCTATCAGTTGCTTAAGACCGAGGATTTGGACGAGCTGAACCTTACCGATCGGTTGGCGCCGCATCTATCCAAGCCTTCCGATCAGCCAGAAGCAATCTCCGGCGGGGAGAGCGAACCGTAATGGAATGGCTGCCGATATTGCCGATCTTGATACCGCTGGCGACTGCGGTCGGTTGCTTGCTGGCCTGGGGGCGCGTGGGCGCTCAGCGAACGATCAGTCTTGCCGGATCGCTGTTGCTGTTTGCCGCCTCGGTGTTGCTGCTGCTGGTGGTCGATCGAGACGGTATTCAAGTGCTCGGGGTGGGAGACTGGCGTCCGCCATTTGGAATTGTGCTGGTCATCGATCGCCTCAGCGCACTGATGGTCTTGTTGGCCGGCGTGTTGGCGCCCTGCATTGTGACCTACGCCGTTGTTGCCATCGACGAAAGACGACAGCATTTCGGCTTTCATGTGCTGCTGCAAACGCTGTTTCTGGGTGTTTGCGGCGCATTCACCACGGGCGATCTGTTTAATCTTTATGTCTGGTTCGAGGTGCTGCTGATCTCGTCGTTCGTGTTGGTCGCCCTCGGCGGCGAACGCGCGCAGTTGGAAGGCGCCATCAAATATGTGACGCTCAACTTGCTCTCTTCGATTACCTTTCTGGCGGCGGTCGGCATTATCTATGCCGTGACCGGCACGTTGACCATGGCCGACATTGCCCGCTCGATTACCGCCGGATCGCCGCAACCGATGGCCACCGTCGCCGCCAGCATGTTGCTGGTCGCCTTCGGCATTAAAGCGGCCGTGTTTCCCGTTTTTTACTGGCTGCCGGCTTCGTATCATACGCCGCCGATCGCGGTCGGGGCCGTGATGGCCGGCTTGATGACCAAGGTGGGCGTCTACTCCCTGGTCCGCGTGTATACCTTGATCTTCCCGCACGAACAACCGTACGCCGGTCCGCTGCTCGCCTGGTGCGCGGCGCTGACTATGATTGTCGGCGTGCTGGGGGCGGCGGCGCAGGGAGACATCCGCCGTATTCTGGCGTTTCACAGCATCAGCCAGGTGGGCTACATGATTCTTGGCCTGGCGATCTTTACTCCGCTGGCGCTCGCCGGGACGATGGTCTACATCGTCCATCATGGGCTGGTGAAGACCAACTTGTTTCTCATCGCCGGTCTGATTCATCGCGTCGGCGGCAGTTACCAGCTCAATCGGCTGGGCGGGTTGTATACGAGCTTTCCGGGACTGGGCTTGTTGTTTCTGGTGGTCGCCATGTCGCTGGCCGGAATACCGCCGTTGAGCGGCTTCTGGGCCAAGTTGGCCCTGGTCATTGCCTCCGTCGAGACGCACCATTGGTGGCTGCTCGCGTCTGCCTTGGGCGTGAGCTTGCTGACACTCTTCTCGATGGTCAAGATCTGGGCGGAAGCATTCTGGAAACCCATGCCCCAGATGACGCCGGCCGACAACGAGTTTCCCGAGGCGTATGACAATGAACCGGACATTCCTCCCACCAGGGGCTCCTGGCTGGCGATGTCACTGCCCTGCGTGGTGTTAGCGGCGGCGATGATCGCCGTCGGCGTATTCGCCGGACCGGTGTTTGAGTTTGCCGACCGCGCGGCCGAGGAACTGTTGAATCCGCAAGTCTATATCGAGGCGGTTTTCCCCGCATGAACACAACGCAAGACTATCTGCAACTGGCGGAAAAGACGATCGTCGTGTTCGGCGTCGCCAACCGTAAGAGCGTTGCCTGGCATATCGCCACGCAACTGGAGCAGGTCGGCGCAACGGTGCTGTATGTTGTTCGCAACGCGCAGCGGAGGCAGTCGACCGCCAAGCTGCTCGCCGGCCGCGAGGTATTCGAGTGCGACGTCGAGCATGAGGATCAAATTGTGCGGCTGCGCGACGAAATCGCACAACGGCATCTGGTCGTACACGGTGTGGTCCATTCGATCGCCTTCGCTGAATATGAGGGAGGCGTGAAGCCGTTTCACGAGACTCTCAAGCGAGAGTTTCTTCGCGCGGTTGATATCTCCTGCTACTCGTTATTGGCGATCAGCAATGCATTTCAGGGCTTGCTCGACCAGCAAGCTTCAGTGGTGACGATCTCGATCTCAACCACGCGGATGGCGAGCGAGAACTACGGCTACATGGCGCCGGTCAAGGCGGCGCTCGATTCGTCGCTGGCCTTTTTGACCAAGTCGTTCAGCAACTTCTCCGAAGTGCGCTTCAACGCCGTTGCTCCCAGCTTGCTGAAAACGTCCGCCTCGGCCGGAATTCCAGGTTACGTCGACTCGTATCTGCATGCTGAACGCGTCATTCCCCGCAAGCGGGCGGTGCAAACCGAGGAGGCTGCCAGTACGGCGGTGTTCCTGCTCAGCCCGCGATCCAGCGGCATCACGGCGCAAAGCATTGTGGTCGACGCCGGGATGAGTATCAACTACTTCGATCGGGACGTGATTGGCGATTCGTCCGTCCGCGGAGAGGCGTCGGCGGACTAGCCACTCGAAGCGGCAATTTCTCCAACCGCCGCGGCCAACTGCTCGACATGTTCCCGCGTGTTGAACGGCCCCAGGCTGACGCGGACGGTTCCGCCCAGCGGAAGCGAGCGGATCGACTGGTGAATCAGCGGCGCGCAGTGCAAGCCGCTGCGGACCTCGATGCCGTACTGGCCATCGAGCAAGGCGGCAACTTCCTGCGGGTCGAAGCCGGCGATGTTAAAGCTCAAAACCGCCACCGATTGGCTGGGGTCTTGCGTGCCGTACAGCGTCACGCCGTCGATCGACCGCAATCGCTCGATCAACTCGCCGAGCAACGTGCGCTGCCGGTCGCGGAGCACCTCGACGCCTTGCGACTCGATCCAGGCAATACCCGCCGCCAGCCCGGCCAGGCCGGGGACGTTGTGATTTCCGGCCTCGAACTTGTATGGCATCGTTTGCGGATGGCGGGGCGACTCGCTCGCGGTGCCCGTGCCGCCGAAACGGCTGGGAGTGAGGTGATCTTCCAAGCCGGGGCGCAGATAAAGCACGCCGGTTCCCAGCGGCCCCAGCAAGCCCTTATGACCGCTGCCGACCACGACGTCGAACGGCAGTTGCTGGACGTTCAACGGTTCGTGGCCAAGTGTCTGGGCGGCGTCGAGAATGGTCCGCACCTCATATCGCTGAGCCATTTCTAGAATCTGCTCCAGCGGCTGGATCGTACCGGTCACGTTGGAGGCGTGCGCGACGACCAACAGATCCGCCCCTCGGGCAAACGCGCTCTCCAGTTTATGGAGTTTGACGCGACCCTCGACGTCGCAACCGACCGCCTCAAGTGTTTCTGCTCGCGGATAGTTCTCGTACCACCACTGCAACGGCCGATGGACGGAGTTGTGGTCGGCGGCCGTGGTGGCCACGCGAGTTGCGCGGGAGACCATGCTGGTGATGGCGAGGTTCAGCACGTCGGTGCCGTTGAAGCCGAATGCGATGCGGGCCGGTTGCTCGGCGCCGATCAGTTTCGCCATGCGACGCCGGGCGTCCTCCACGATCTGTGCGGCGGCGAGCGAGCTATCGTACGAGCCGCGGCCGGCCGAGGCGCCGTTGTCGCGCATTGTGTTCAACACCGCCTCCAGCACGCTGGGCGGCTTGGGCCAACTCGTGGCGGCGTTGTCGAGATAGATGCGATCCGGCTTCATGACGATGAATGTATCATTTAGCCATCTGACGCAAAACCCTTCTCCCTCTGGGAGAAGGTGGCTGCGCAGCAGACGGATGAGGGCGCGGTGCTAATCCGCGCTGTCCCAAGAATACTCGCAGGACATACCACCCTAGCACCGCGCCCTCATCCGGCCTTCGGCCACCTTCTCCCAGAGGGAGAAGGGTTGATTCCGACCGTGCCATGCGGTGCGGCAGACGGCTGAAGTATTCCAGCAGGGCGCCCGCAACCTGGCTTTGGTTTATCCGCCGATCTGATACATGGCGCGGTCCGGACGCAAAAAATCCGGCTCGTCGATGCCGTGGCCGGGCTTCTTGGCGGCGATGCTCTCGCGGACTGCCCGCACGAGTTCCGCGTCGCTGGCGCCCTCGCGGAGCAGTTCGCGGAGATCCCACTCGGCCAGCGAGAACAAACAGTTTCGCACCTTGCCGTCCGCGGTCAAGCGGAGCCGGTCGCAGTTGTGGCAAAACGGCTGCGTCACGGGATTGATGAAGCCGATGCGTCCCCGACCGTCTCGGAACACATAGTCGGTTGCCGGCTGACTGGGATCGGTCACGGCAACCGGATCGAGCGGGCCGAACTCCGCTTCCAGCATCGCCCGCAGATCGCCGCCGGAAATGACCTGATCGTGCTCCCATTTCCCCTCGGCATCGAGCGGCATAAACTCGATAAACCGCATTTCCATTCCGTGCTCGCGGGCAAAACGGCCCAGCGGCACGACCTCGCGTTCGGTGATTCCGCGAATCGCCACTGCGTTGAGCCGGATGTTTGTAAAGCCCGCATCGCGAGCCGCAAAAATGCCGGCCAAGACCCGAGCGAGTCCTTCGCGACGGGCGATGTCGCGGAACGTTTCTTCGCTCAAGCCATCGAGGCTGATATTCAACCGCCGTAAGCCGGCCCGCTTCAGGTCGGCAGCTTGTTCCGCGAGCAGGATGCCGTTGGTCGTTAACGCCAGGTCTTCGATTCCCGGAATCCCGCTCAATTGGCCAACCAACTTGGGCAGTTCCTGACGGACCAGCGGCTCGCCGCCCGTGAGACGCAATTTGCGAACGCCCAGCGGCGCCAGCAAGCGGACGACTCGCACGATCTCCTCGAACGTAAGGATCTCCGAACGTGGTTTGAATTGGACGTTCTCGTTCGGCATACAGTAGAAGCAGCGGATATTGCAGCGGTCGGTGACACTGATTCGCAGGTTGCGGTGAACCCGTCCAAAGCGGTCGATCAACGGTTCGTTCATGTTGCATCCTCCGGAGTATCCGCCAGGTTCTCGGCGGGGGCGTCCAAGCCAGGATGAACCCACTGCGAGCCGCCGTCGGCCCAGTTTTCCCGCTTCCAGATCGGCGCCTGCTGCTTGATCTCGTCCATCAGCCAACTCGCCGCCGCGAAGGCGTCGGCCCGATGGGGCGAGGAAACGGCTACGGCAATGCTCGCCTCCCCAATTTCGACCCGTCCGATTCGATGGATCACGCCGCATCGTAGAATCGGCCACCGCCGAGTTGCTTCCTGGCGCAGCTTCTCGAGCTGACGCAGCGTCATCGATTCATGACATTCATAATCGAGCGAAGCGGTTTCCCGCCCGTCGGTCAGTTGCCGCGTCGTGCCAACAAACAAAACGACGGCGCCGGCCAATGGCGACTGCACGTCGGCCAGCAGCTTGGTCGTATCGATCTTGTGGTTGGTGACCTCAATCATATTGGTTCAACCGCCGCTGACCGGCGGAATAAGGGCAATGCTGTCATTCTCGTGGAGTTGCTGATGGTCGGAGGCGAACTCGTCGTTTACCGCGATCCGAAATCGGCCGCCGCTTTCAGCCAACCGCGGAATCACGCGCTCCAGATCCCGCCGCAGTCGCTCCACCGTGGCGTCGGCGGGCAGTTCGAGTGGTATCTGGTCGCGGTCGGCCCAATCCCGCGCAACGGCGAATAGTTGAACGTTCAGATTCATGTCTAGGTGGTCACCAATTCTTGACCTCGCCGCGTCAACAGGGCGGCGCCTTCTGGTAGTAAACCGTAAGCCAAGGCCAGAACTTTCAAGGGATGGAAGGTCGGCTTGGTCGTGCCTTGCTCCATTTGCATTTTACACGCGGTGCATTCCGTCGTGCCGGCCTGATAGCGGGGATCCCGCACTGCGCCGATCAGATCGAATCCGGCCCGCAAGCTGCTACGATAGTTCTGCTTGCGAACGCCGTACAGACCGGCCATGCCGGAACAGCCGCACTCGGCTCGCGTGACCTTCATGCCTGGAATTAGGCGCAACAGATGCTCGCCCGGAGCGCCGAAGCCGAGTGCCTTTTGATGGCACGGCAAGTGATAGAGTAAATTGGCGTTGACTGGCTTGAAGTCCAATTGCAGTTTGCCTTGCTGGTGCATTCTCCACAGGTAGTTGCAAGCCTCGCTGGTGTTCTCGGCGACGAGCCGCGCTTCGTCGTCGTCGAGCAACGCCAAGTATTCGTGCGTCAAGGCAAGCGCAGCGGAAGGCTCGGTCGCGACGACGTGGTAGCCCAGCCGCACCGCTTCGGCGAGAATCTCCACGTTATGAACGGCCAGGCGCTTGGCGCGGTCGATGGCCCCCTCGGTGATCAGCGCCATGCCCGATTCTCCCAGTCCGGGCGGCACATAAACCGAGACACCGTGATGTTCCATGATCGCGACGAACGCTTCGGCCAACTGTGGATCGAAGTAGTTGGCGTAGGTATCGGTAAAATAGACCACCTTCGCCTCGCTGCCGCGCGACAGCCGATTGAGCCGCCGGCGCGCCGCTTGCCGCGCAAAGGGGCGGGGGGCGAAACGCGGCAGCTTGCGTCCCTGGGCGATGCCCAGAAACCGTTCCAGCAGCCAGCGGGCGGTACGATTCCCCAGCGCCCAATTCGACAACGGACTGACCGCACTGCCCCACTTGCCGACGCCCCCCAATCGAATCAGCAGGCTGTCGCGGGGACGAAGGCCGTTGACGGCCACGTAGGCCCCCTTGGCCTCGGTCATCAGACTGGGAATGTCGACGTTGGCGGGACACTCGCTCCGGCATTGATGGCAGTTGACGCATAAGTCGGCCAACGCCTTGAACTCTTCACTGGCAACCGCTTCGGGCGGGAGCTCGCCGCTGAGCACGCCTCGCATCAGGTTGGCCTTGGCGCGGGGAGACGCTTCCTCGCGCGGCGACGCCCGGAAGATGGGGCACATTCGCACGTCGGGCAACTGTGAGCGGCAGGCCCCGCAGCCGTTGCAGTTGCGCGCCGCGCTCGACACCTGATCGAGATTCCAGTTCAATTGCAGTTCGACTGTTCCCAGCAACTCGCGACCGGCCGGTGCCCCGCCCGAGTCCGGGGCCGATTCTTTCTCGCCGACGAATGTCACGGGGCGCAAGTGTTTGGTCAACGCATCGGTTTCCCCGCCGATCACCTTGCCCGGATTGAGCAGATTGTTCGGATCGAAGATCTGTTTCAAGTCGCGAAACGAATCGTAAAGCGGACCGTACTGGCGGCGAATAAACTGGGTGCGGCTGAATCCGTCGCCATGCTCGCCGCTGATCGTGCCGCCCGCCAACCACACCTGTTCGTACAGTTCGGCGGCAATCTGCTCCATCCGCCGCACGTCGGCCGACGACGCCAAATCGAGAAACGGCCGCACGTGCAACTGTCCGTGGCCGGCGTGTCCGAACAGCGAGAAGGTCGCTTGATGTTTCTTGAACACGTTCTGCATGGAGGTCAAGAACCCGGGCAGCGCCGCCGGCGGAACCGCCAGGTCTTCCACAAACGGCAGCGGTCGGCTCGATCCCTTGAGCCGGTAGAGGGTGGGCACCACATGACGGGCCAGGCCCCAATAAAGCTCAACTTCCGTTGGATCGATCGTATGCCGGGCGCCGAACGCCAGCTTCTTGCGCCGCCAGAGCCGATCGATCATTCGCCGCAGCGAATCGCGCACCTCGTCCATGTCGTCGCCGGCAAACTCGACCAGCAACACCGCCTCGGTCTCCGCGGGAATCAGTAGATCGAACCGCACGTCGTGCTCGCGCGCGAGACTTACATGCCGGCGGTCCATCAGGTCGCAGGCGGCGGGCGAAAAAGCGACGACCTCCGTGACGGCGCGGGCGGCGTTCTCCATGCTGCCGAACAGCAGCAATGCCACGGCCCGATACCGCACATCCGGCTCGATTCCGACCGTGGCTTCGGTCGTCAGCGCCAAGGTTCCGGCCGACCCGGTCAGCAACTTTGCTAGGTCGAGGTGCGTGTCGGTCAGCACGTCGTTGAGCTGATAGCCGCAGCGGTTGACCGGCGAACGGGGCGAATGCTCGGCCAGCAAATCGCCGGAGCGGCGAATCAACGAAGCGACCTCGCGGACCAACCGCCGACGTTGCGGAAACGGATCGTCGGCGCGTTCGAGTGGTTCGTTGCCAAGCTCCAGCCGCGTGCCGTCGGCCAGCACCACTTGCAGCGATTCGACGTGTCGCCGGGCGGAGCCGTATTGCAGCCAATGGCTGCCGGCGGAGTCGACGCCGATCACTCCCCCCATGGTTGTGACGGCCGACATGGCCGGATCGGGTCCAAAGATCATGCTGCGCTCGGCAAGCGTGCGGTTGAGCCGGGCATGCACCACGCCCGGTTGCAGTCGCACGCGTCGATCGTCGACGCGGAGGATCCGTTGCATGGACCGTGAAAAATCGAGTACCAGCCCGCCGCCAAGCGACTCGCCCGCCAGGCCGGTTCCAGCCCCGCGGGCGTGAATCGGCAGACCGTTTTCGGCGGCGTACTGCGTGCAGGCCACCACGTCGTCGGAGTGGCTCGGACAAACCACCGCCATCGGCCGTACCTGATAGATGCTGGCGTCGCTGGCGTAGAGCTGCAAAAACAGATCGTCGCAGCGCACCAGCCCGTCGATCAGGCCGCGCAAGTCGTCGAGAATTCGCTCTCGTTGGTGATCCATGGGATAGCCGAGATTAAGTTGAACCGCAGGGAGCAGTCCAGGATGATAAGTCGATTTCCCTGCCGTTGTTGCTTGCCGAGGGACATTGTTAGCCCGATCTCGGCGCCGAGGCGGATTCGGTCGTCGTGTGGGACGCTGCCGCCGACTCCTGTTGCCGAGCCGCCAACTGTCGATAGCGCTCGTGCGTTTCCAGATTGAAACCGGCGTGGTCGTCGAGGTTGCTCAGTCCGCGGTAATGGGCGTTGCAGCGATAGCAGACCAGCGCCTCGCCCATCGTGATATACAGCAGCACATCGATCCCGGCCGTAAGGAACAGAATCGCATACGCCCACAGCGGGCGGCTGTCGTACCAGGCAATACTGCTGAGGACAAACCCCGCGACTACGATCGCGATGCCCAGGCGTTGGGGGAAATCCTTCCGTATGAATAGTTCGCGACTCGGGCAGACCAGACAATGGCGCAATTGCTGCTCGCCGTCGACTTCGCTGACCGCGTCGGGCGGTAACTCCACGGCGAGGCCGCAGTTGTCGCAGGAAAACGAGTCGGTCGCGGCGTCGATTTCGGCGCGAATGGTCGTGTCGCAGGTGGGACAGGCGCAGGTTAGGTTCATACCTCTATCATAATGGATAAAGGGTTTGCGCCGACAGTAGTTGCGCGCTCAGTTCGCCGGTAAAGGTGGTAATCACCGCCACATAGAGGATCCCCGTCGCGCTCTGCGTATTGGGGATTTTCAGCGTTCGCCAAGCCATCCAGGTCAGCAGCATCGGCCCAGCCAACCCCGAGAGCCAACGAATCGCCAGAAAGGCCAACTGCAGCCCGTCGAACGAGAGGCCACGCTGCCATTCCAATCCCAGGCCAACCAAACTGATCACCGCCCGAATAGACAGGGCGACCGCCATCCAGGCGAGCAATCGCACCAACGGTGCAATCTGCATGGTGGGGCTGTTGAGGTACCAATGCCCTAGCAGCATGGCCGCCATCGTAATGCCCAGCACCGCGCCGCCGGCGGGGGCGTTGGCGTGGCGCAAGAACGCATTCGTATAGTTCACCGGTACGTCGCTGATCGAGGTCTCCACGGGAGGTGGCGACGATGGCGGAGTAGCCAAATAGTCGGGTGTAGCAGTCCAAGCTGCTGCCAGGGCTAGGAGGGCGACCACGATTAACATGATCCTGCCGCTTCGTTGCTGCTCGTAAAGCCACATGACCGAACCGACGTAGCTGGCTACCACGACGGCCCCTGATAGCCAGGCAGCCAGTTTGAGGGATTCGGTAAAACAGATCAGCGTGCTAAACGCACTCAGCCCGAGAATGACGTACAGCGTGTTGCGGAAATATCCGCTAGTAACTTGCTTGGGCGATACCAGCGCCATGCCGAGCGCCAAACCGAACGCGAGGCGCAACAGGAACTGAAGTAGTTGAAGTAGCAGGTCCACGAGAATACTCCCGCCACTTTACGTGCGATTGCCGTAGATGAGCGTCATGATCTCCGATCGGCTCGATAAGTGGGAGCGGAAGATTCCCTTCATCGCCGAAGTGACGCACAGGCTGCCCGGCTTGCGAATGCCGCGAACGGTCATGCATGTGTGGGTCGCTTCCAGCACCACGGCCACCCCCTTGGCGTCAAGTTCCTCCATCAGCAGATTGGCGATCTGTTGCGTCATCCGTTCCTGCACTTGGGGCCGCTTGGCAAAGCCTTCCACCACCCGGGCCAACTTGCTCAGTCCCAGCACCTTGCCGGCCGGCAGGTAGCCAATGTGAGCCTTCCCCATGAACGGCAGCAAATGATGTTCGCAGGTGCTGTTGAAGCTGATGTCGCGCACCAGCACCACCTCGTCGTATTCCTCGGTGAACACCTTTTTTAGGTGGGCGGCCGGATCCTCGTGCAGTCCGGCGAAGATTTCCGCGTACATCCGCGCGACGCGTGCGGGCGTTTCCAAGAGTCCCTCGCGGTCGGGGTCTTCGCCGACCGCCGCTAGGATTTCACGCACCGCCCGTTCAATCCGCGGCAGATCGACCTGGCCCGTCGCCGGCGGAAGCGGATCGTCCAACTCGCCCATCAGGCTGCCTGCCAGTCGATCGGTGGATTGCTCATTCTGTGCCATGAAGTACGCCTGACTATTTGCGGGACTGCTGAATCTGTTGATCGTAACGGCGAGCCGATGGATTGGTCAAGTTGCCAAATCGTGTCGTCGAAGTCGCCAGAACGTCTGTGCAGCGGAACTGCCCATCGCCAGCGAGACCATCGCCAGCTTGAGCGAGTCCATCGACAGGTAGCGAAATCGCGTCTAATTCTCGCTAAAGTCGGGCGGGAACCTGACACGAGCCGAATCTTGATCGCTTTCGCCCAGCTCCGCGATGCACTCAATCAGGCATCGCGCCCGGCGATCGACATGAATCTCCTCCAGCAGCGTTTCCTTGATCTCCGTCGGCAAACTGAGCGTGTAGGCGACGATGTCCGTCAACGGTCCTAGTCCGATGTCGCCGTCGAGCAGCGGCGCCAAATGCTCGCGCGCCTCGCTAAGCCCGGACAGCGCCGTGCGAAACGCCTCGATCAACTCCTCGTGCAACGCGGCGATCGCTTCATGTCCGCCGGCGGGATAGCAGTCCTCGACCAGCAGCGCTTTCGCTTCTCGATACGCCCGCCTTGGCGGCAGTTCCTCGACGAGCTGAATCCGAGACAGCCCCACCAACAACAGATTGAACCGGCCGTCTGGCATGCGATGGTGGGTGACAATCTTGCCGAGGCAGCCAAACGGCCTCAGCGCAGGACGGCCGTCGTAGTCCGCCTCCCAGCCTGATTCGAACTGCGCCGTGGCGATCAGTCGGTCACCTGCGAGTGCATCCTCGGTCATTTCACGATAGCGCGGTTCGAAGATATGCAACGGTTGCATCACGTGCGGAAACAATACCAGGTTCGGCACCGGAAACAACCGCACGACGCCGCGGAAATCGGCTGGCACAAAGTGAGGTTCGTCCTGAATGGGCATGCGAGTCCTTGGCGGGGAAGTGGTCATCAGGTGCGAGCGGGCGGATCGAGATGGATCTCGGGAATTAGCTCCGGGTCAATCGTCAGCTTGGGAAACTCTTCGGTACTGGCGAGCACCTCGGCAAAACATTGTTCGAACTGCTCGAACAGCCGTTCCAGGTCGACGCCCATGTGATGGGGGCGGAACGACTCCAAGTGGTTGCGGCTGCTTGTATACACCTTGCGGGCGCCGCGAATGTTCTCATTGACGAAATGGTGCAAGGCGACCGCGACTTGGATCAAACCCTGATAAAACTCTCGGGAGGGGCCGCGATACTCGGTCCATACTTCTTCCCACGCCTCGTGGGCCTCGAAGAACTCACAGTCGTTGAAATAGCGGATCCCGACGAGATACAACTCGGGATAATCGGTGGTTTCATCCATCGGCGAGACTCTTTCGGCTGGAGGGACTATAGGCGCGCCCCAGAGCAGACGGCCAGCGGCATTCGTTCCACATGCATGGTAACCGGTCGCCCCCGACGAGGCGAGCGCGGCCGGTCGGCCGGCGAATTCATCGCCCCGGACGATGCCCCGTTATGTCGCCCCGCAGCATTTGCTACCATGAGTGGGTTGTCGGATCGATTACGCAATCCACCCAATCGAGTCATCGAATCATGAGTCATGGACACCCGCAAGCGGCCGAAACGCCCATCTCCCTGCAGCCGCGGGAAGGCTGGCATTGCCTGCATATTTATTATGCCTTCGATCGCGCGATGCTCAACGACTTCGCCGAGTACGAGATCGCCTCCGGCCGGATGGATCTGATCGACATCCTCGATCCTCAGCAGGAATTGTCTCCGGCGCGGCTGCAAACGTCGATCGTCTCGGGACATAAGGCCGATTTCGGTCTGATGATGATGGACCCCGACCCGCTCAAGCTCGACCGCGTGCATCAACGCCTGATGGCCAGCCCGCTGGGTTTGACGCTTGAGCCGACCTACTCCTACGTTTCGATCAGCGATATTTCGGAATACGTGCCGAGCGTCGAGCAATATGGCAAGCGACTGGTCGAGGAGGGGGAGGCCGAAGGGAGCGCCGCCTACCTGGCGAAGCTCAAAGCCTACGAGCAGCGCGAGACGATGATGCGCAAACAGCGGCTGACGCCCGATTTCCCCGAGTGGCCCGCCACCTGCTTTTATCCGATGAATAAGATGCGTCTGCCGGGTGCGAACTGGTTCATGCTCGACTTCGAAACTCGCAATAAACTAATGGCCGAACACGGCCGCAGCGGCATGAAGTTCGGCGGCAAGGTCACGCAGTTGATCACCGTCGGCGTGGGGCTGGACGATTGGGAGTGGGGCGTCACGCTGTGGGCCAAAAACCCGGAGTATCTCAAGGAGATCGTCTACACCATGCGGTTCGACGAGGCGAGCGCCGCCTACGCCGAGTTTGGACCGTTCTATACGAGCTACGTCAGCACCGCTGAAAAAATGCTCGACCACTGCGAGATTCGGTAGGACGATTCTGGGCTTTCGGGGCGGACGTGAATCAATTGTGCCGTTCACGATTTATTCACCAGACGATGTTTCTTCTGTCTTTCCACCAGCGGGCGTTTTCGCGCCGTTGGGGCCGTACTCGCCGTTGCCATTGCTGTCGATCAGCGGCTCGCCGCCGCTGTCGTCAATCAGAATAATTGGTCCGCTGCTTGCTGACGATGCAGTGGGCTTCGCTTCCGGCAGCGGCTCGCTCGGCTGCGGTTTGTCGGATTCGGCTGAGTAAAACAGAAAGCTCGAAATGCGTCGCTCTGTTTTCTCAATCAACGAACTGTAGGCCAGGCTGTACAGCACCGGCACCACCACCAAGGTCAGCAACGTGGCCATTGCCAGCCCGTACACGACCGCCGCGCAGAGCGGTTGCCAAAACTCCGCGCCCCCCGACCAGTTGCCCAACAGCGGCAGTAGGCCGCCTATGGTGGTCACGGTCGTCAATAGCACCGGTCGCAGACGATTGACCCCTGCTTCGACAATGGCGTCGTTGATCGCCATACCGCGGCGCCGCGCCCGGTTGGCGAATTCGACCAGCACGATCGAGTCGTTGACCACGATGCCGGTCAGACTGACCAATCCGATGAACGACGCCAATGAGAAGGGAAAGCCCATGATCCAGTGGCCCACGATCACGCCAATGAAGCTCAACGGCACCGCCGACAGCACGATCATGGTTTGACGAAAGCTGTTGAACTGCAACACCAAGATCGCGAAGATCAGAATCACGGCGATGGCCATCGCGTTGAGCAAGTAGGCAAAGTTTTTGTCCCGTTCCTCGTTCTCGCCGGTGAAAATGGCGCGGACTCCGTCGGCTTCCGTGCCGGGCGCGCCGAGAAAGGCGATCGCGTGAGCCTCCTGCGGATCCTTGCCCAGCAGGCTTAATATCCAGTTCCGCGTATTTTGCACGACCGCCATCACCCCGACCGGCCGGGGCGGCGGAACCGGGCGGAAGCCGAGTTCCGGCAGGATCTCCGCGCGCAACTGTTGGAATACGTCGTCCGGCTTCAGGCCGTTCTTCACGTCGCACTTGGCCAGGACCGCTCGGCTGCGGTCGCGGCGATTGACGGAAAACAGGCCCATGTCGCGATGGATGTCGGTTAAGGTACCAATCGGCGCCCGCTGCCCGCTGGGACTGACGATCATCAGCCGTTCGATGTCCTCCTTTGAGCGTTGGAACTCGGGCGCCACTTGCAGCCGTACCGTCACATCTTCCTTTTCCAGCGGCAGTTCGATTGTCGTGTCTCCAAGAATCGCCGTGGCGACCGATTGGGCGACCTGCGCCTCGGTCATGCCGTACAGACCGACCACCGCGGCGTTTGGCTCGACGACGATCTCGGGACTATCGGGGCGGTAGTCGGTCCGCGCGTCGGCGACGTTTGCGATCTGTGCGAATCGCGCTGTGATCTGTTCGGCAAATCGGCCCAACTGTTCCACGTTGTCGCCGGTCAGGCGCACCGCCACGTCTGCGCCGCCAGGGGGGCCGTCTTGTGGTTGTTCGATCAGTAACTTGATGCCCGGCCACGGCTTCATGTTGGCGCGAATCTGTTTCTCGACGTCGTTGATGTGCCGCTTCCGATCCAACGGTGAAGTGAGCTGCACCATCACGGTGCCAAACTCCGGCCCAGCCGCGGAGTCTCCTTCCAGGCGGCTGGCCAGTCCTTCCGAGGATCCGATCGAGGTCACGTAATGCTGCACCTCGCCCGATTGTTGCAAGTCGCGAAGCGGCGCGACGATCGCGTCTTGGGCCGCCAAGGTTTCCTCGATGCTGTAGCCCAGCGGCAACTCATACGAGATCACCAGTTGGCCGCGGTCGCTGCCGGGAAAGAACTTCAAGCCGATCTGCTTGAGCAGGAAGAATGCGCCCACCACCGCAACGATCATTGCGACCACCACCGCCCAGCGGGCGTGCAAGGCGGCCCGCAGGAATGAACCATACGACCGCGCCAGAAATCCAATGTTGGGCCGCACATGGTCGCTTTCGACGACGGTCTCCCCGCGATGCCGCGCCTGAATCTTGCGGGTCTTCGCCAACTTGGCCTGCACGTCTTTGCGGCTGTACCAGCGACTGGCGACCACCGGGATCAAAAAGTGATCGACCAGGATCGAACCGATCAGCGCAACCGTGACGACCTTGGGCATCACGCCCATGAAGTCTCCCATGATGCCGGGGACAAGCAACATCGGCAAATAGGCGCAGATGGTCGTCAGATCGGCGGCGATCACCGGCATGCTGACTTCCTCGATGCCGAGTTTGGATGCGGTAATCGGATCCTCGCCACGCTCGATGTGCCGGTGGATGTTCTCGGCGACGATGATCGCCCCGTCGACCACCATGCCGAGCACGAGAATGTAGGCGAAGATCACCATGTTGGAGATCGGGATGTTGAAGAAATAGAGAAACGCCAAAGCCACCGCGCAGCTCATTGGGATCGCCATCAACACGATCAGCGCGGTTTTTAAGTCCATCGCCCAAGCGAGAATCACCAGCACCAACAGCGCCCCGAACATGAAGCTGCTGCCGAGCACGCGAAACATCAGGGCGATTTCCTCGGACGTGTCGCGGGTGGTGGTAAACTTGATATGGGGGTATTGATCCCGCAATTGCTCTACCCGGGCCTTCACTGCCTGAGCGGCGGCCAGCGTGTTGATATCGGCCTCTTTATTGACGATGATCGTGGCCGCTTCCTGGCCGTCGATCATGGACAGACTCTTGGGGCGGCGGTAGGTGTCGAGTACCTCGGCGATATCGGAGATATGGATCACCTGCTCGCCGCGGCGCGCAAGAACCGCCTCGCGGATATCGTCCACGCCGCGAAACCGGGTTTCACTGCGGACTTGCGGGTCGAGCACGCCGCTGTCGAGCGACCCGCCCGGCAGTTCCGAGTGAAACGCCAGCATCGCCTGCTTGATATCGCCCAGCGTGACATCGTATTCGGCCATCAGGTCGGGATGGACGTTCACGTGAAATTCCCGCTCGCGTCCGCCGAACAATTGCGTGTTGGCTACGCCGGGAACCGTCTTCAGTTCCTTTTCAACCTCCTCGGCGATCTGCTTGAGGCGGCGACGATCGAAGCCCGTCGGCGGCGTCAGGCTGACCAGGATGATCGGAGCATCCTCGAAGTCGATATCGTTGATCTGCGGTTGCACCTCGCGGCCGACCGGCAGTTCGCTGCGAATCTCATCAATCAGGTGCTTCACGTCGTCGCGGCCCCGCTTGGGTTCCACGCCGTCGAGAAACATCACCTGCGTGACGCTCGCCCCGCGCATGCTGCTACTGGCGATGAAGTCGACGTTGTTGAGCTTCTGCAGCGCATCCTCGACCTTGCGGGTGATCTGCTCTTCCACTTCGACCGGACTCGCGCCCGGATAAGGGATGGCGATCAGCACGACCGCCTTGGTAATCGCCGGCGTCCGCTGCACAGGAATGTTAAACGCCGCCAGCACCGCCAACGCCAGCACGAGAAACGTACCGACGAGCGTGACGCGAGGTCGATCAATGGCTTTCAGGCTGAGCTTCACGCGGGGGGGAGGGATGAGGTTTGAGGTATGAGGGGTCAGGGGTCAGGGATCAGGGATCAGGTTTCAGGGATCAGGTTTCAGGTTTCGGGCTGGGATAGAATTGGCATCGAACATCAGCCGGAAGGCGCTAGCCTCCGGTTGGCGCCATAATACCGACCACTAGCACGGTTTGGCTGAGGGTGGGGGCGATCTCTTGGCGGCGCCTAATTGCGGTCGACAAGTACTCCCGGTTGCTGCTCGGGGCGGCCTTGTGGGCCTTCGCCTTCGGAAAGCACATGCACGGGGCGTCCCGCGACCAGCCGAAATTGGCCCCGCACGACGACTTCGCGATGTTCCGGCGGCAAACCGGTTACGACAATCTCATCTCCTTGTTCAATCCAGTCTTGGAGCTTGTATTCTTGCGCGTAGCCGTTGACGTCCTCCAACTCCAACTCCAACTCCGACTCGTCGACATTTGCCGGCTTGTTGCGATCAACGGAAAAAATAGTCGCCTGCTGGACGCCCCGCTCGGTGCGAAACACGACCGCGCTGGTGGGAATACGGAAAGCGTCTGGTACGGTCTCCGAGGTAACACGCGCCAAGCCAATCATGCCCGGCCGCAGTTCCCCCTCGGAGTTGGCGATCGCGATCTCCACCTTGAACAGGCCGGAGGTAACATCGGCGGTGGACGGGACGTAGCGCACTTGGCCGGTCCGCTCGGGATAACGCGCTCCGCGGGCGTCCCTGCCGATCAACTCAATTGCCACCGACTGCCCGGCATGGATGCGGCGAACCTTCGATTCGGTCACCCCCACCACTAACAACACTTCGTCGATCTGCACAATCTCGAACACCGGTTCATGTGGATTGAGCGACTCGCCCGGCAGCACGTACCGACGCGAGATGACTCCGGCATCGGGAGCATAAATGACCGAATCATCCAGCCGCTTTTGCGCCTGTTGCAGTTTCGCGTCGGCAATGTTCAGGCGTGCCCGCGATTCTTTTACTACGAAGACTCGGTCTTCGTATTCCTCAGGTGTGATGACCTTGTCGCCGTTGCGTTGCAGATCCTCGACCCGCGCCAGATTCGCCTCTGCCTTCTCCAGTCGGGCCTTGGCCTCGTCGAGCTGCGCTTCGGCTTCGGCCACTTCCGCCTTCCACTGGGCATTCTCCAATTGAGCCAAGGGCTGGCCTGCCCGCACCCGCATGCCCTGGTCGAGCCGCTCTCCTTGCTCGTTGCGGCCGAGCGCGCTCAATCGGCCGCTGATCTCAAACGAGACGCGGAACTGCTCCAAAGGCTGCAATCGGCCCGAGAACCGCTCGATAATCGCGACCGACTCGGGCGCCAGCCGCTCCGTGGTGACCGCGGTCGCCGTCAGCCGGTGGACGTGCTCTTCGCTGTTGTTGGCCGGATTTTCGCGAGTAAAGCTCGTGGTGACGATGACCATGCCGATGAGGGCGGACAAGGTGACCACGATAAGAGTGACATAGCGAGCGACGCTACGAACCATTTGATACTGCCTGAAATGGGGTCGACACGCGACCTAAACCATGGGAACTCATGTAGTTAGCTAGCTAATTAAATAGTAGCGGCAATGTCCTCATGTTCAAGTCCATTGCATATCCATCCGCGACGACAACTAGGATATTATTGTCTTGCGTGAGCGGAAAGTTACCCTAATTTGGAGCAATCCGCCGAAATACTTGCCTCGGCTGGAGAGCGATCAACACAACCCTTCCCACAGCGCGGACCCGACGCGAATCATCGTGCTCCCTTCGGCAATCGCCGCCTCGAAATCGCCGCTCATGCCGATCGACAACTCCCGCAACTCCACGTTCGGAGGCGCCTCGGCGCGCAGCAATTCGATGTACTCCCGCACGGCGGCGAAGTCGCGACGCGCCTGGTCGACGCCCCCCTCGCCCGAGGCCATCGCCATTAGCCCCATTATTTGAACGTGCCGCAGGGCCGCGATGTTCGGCAGTTCGCGCCGCAATTCGTCGGGCGAAAACCCATGCTTGGCCGGGTCACCGGAGATATTGACCTCCAACAGCACCTTCGGTCGCAGGCCGGCCGCGGCGGCCTCTTGGTCGATGGCCGCCAGCAGCCGCACGCTGTCGCCGGAGTGAATCCACTCGACCAGCGGCAGGGTGCGCCTCACTTTGTTGCGCTGCAAGTGGCCGATCATATGCCATTGGACGTCCAGGTCGCTCAGAGCCTCGGCCTTCGACCACAGTTCCTGCGGCCGGCTCTCGCCCAGGTCGGCACAGCCGGCGTCGAACAGCACCCGGGCGGCCTCGGCCGCTACGTACTTGGTGACGCCGACTAGGCGTATCTCGTCGGCGTTGCGGCCGGACTTTGAGGCCGCTTCGGCAATTTGTTCTTGGACGCGAGCTAGATTCCCGCCGATCGTATTCTCCATCGAGTGGCTAGCCTTATAGACGGGCCTAATCCAACATCAGCAATCGGCCCTCGTGTCGTGCCAGGCGGCGCGCCGCCTCGAATTCTGTTAACTCAACGCCTACTGGTACGAAGCCATTAAAGGTTGGCGGCTCACCTCGCTCCTCAGGCGGAACACCTGGATTCTCGTAGTTAAAGTACCTGTCGACTTCGATTATACGTCGTTGATCTTCATATTTTACAATCAGGCCGATCGATTGTCCGTCTGGCATCCAAAACATTTCCTTAGGGCAGCCACCCAACAATGGGAAACTGTGGCGGCCTTTATTCACTTTAATGCTGTAGGTTCTTGCTCCGTGACGTTCGACACTCGCCTCCCTTTCGCCAGCCGAGGTAGCCACAACACCCATCGTTTGACCAAAGGTGAGCGGGAGCATTACTCGAAACCAGCCAGCAGCGATGACAAGCAGCAGGACGATCCAGACAATTCGCATCGGCAATCCGCGCTTATCCCCTTTGCACCAGCGATACACTCCTCGAACTACCATCAGCCCTGAAATTCCTAGCAGGACCAACCAACCCCAGGGGATAAACAGGATCGGTATGATAATAAGCCCGTCGAACATATCCGCCATGTGGGAAACTCCTTCTCGACGCTTGCCATCACTCGACCGAGATCAATTGCTCCGCCTCGCCGTCGTCGTCGAACCGGCCGCAGTAGAACTCCACACCCAGATGCTGACCAAGCAAGGTTCGCAAGGCGGTCGGCGCCAGACTGCGATAAACAAGCCACTGGTCGTCCCCAACCTGGGCGCGGTAGCCGACGGCGACGTCCCTCGGCTGGATGCGGCGCTCCTCGGCGACGGTCAACTGCCGCCAGGTGCCTTCGTATTTACGTCGACGCCGGCTGAGATCCAGAAACAGCGGCGCCATCAGCGCCGAACCGTCCACCTCCTGCTCGACCACCAACACGCCGGCTTCCATGAACATCTGTCCGCCGCGGGGATCGACACGCCACTCCGGCAGCCCCAGCGGCAGCACTCGGGCCAACGGCTTTTCGGAGACCAACCAGCCGTCGCGAGTTTCCTGCTCCGCGTTAAAGACCACTGCGTCGGCCAACGGCAGGCAGACCCGATGCCGCAGTTTGCTTGCGCCGGTTGTGAGCACGACGTCGCTCATCAGCAGCGCGTCGTCCTCGCGAATCAGCAAATACGACCGCTGCACCCGCGTGCCGCCGGCCAGTTCCATTTCCAGTTCGAGGTAGTCGACGTCGTCGTCCGTCTCCCAGCAGACCAGTTCCCAATGGCTGTCGGCCCGCCGGGCGACCGGCCGGCCGTCGAGCGTGACTGCGAAATCATGCAGCCCTTGCAACAGCCTGCGTCGGCCATCGGCCAATTCGAGCATGGTGGCGCCGGCATCGAAGGAAACGTGCAATTGCGGGGTCTTTCGCGACCAGTCGCGGCGCAGCAGCGCATGCTGGCCCCACTCCGACTCCATCGACGGCGGTTCCCATTCCTCGGCCGTGGTCGTGGCCTTTTGGCCGGGCAAGGCAACCGTGGCCAACGCCCGATCGATCTTGTTGCCGCCGATGCGCAGCGCCGCCTGCAGCAGCGCCTCGCTGCGGGGACCGTC
>JBGTJT010000723.1:0-6065 GCA_041744995.1 Pirellulales bacterium
GTTGATCATGCCGATGGCCCACGACCAGCCCGACAACGCCCACCGACTGATGAAGCTAGGCGTAGCCGAAAGCCTGCCGCCGAAGCGTTTTCGCCCGCCAAGGGTAGCCGCGGCGCTGCAGCGGCTGACCAGCGATCCAGCAGTGGCCGACAACTGCCAACAGTATGCAGAAAAAATAGCCGCCCAAGACGGCCTGGCGGAAACAGTCGACTGGATCGAAGAACATTAGCCCCCGGTGAATACACCGGGGGCACTGTGCGGTGTCGTAACCGGTTGGTCGGGCTCCGGCGTCGATTCCATTTTTTCACAGCCTGTCAGTGGTACGGATGTACAATCAAGGTTTGCGCCATCGGAGGGCTGCGGTTCGCCTTCATGGGAGGAGGCAACTTTGTGTTCCCAATGATTAGGAGCTTGATGCCTTGACCTTCAATGATAGCGGTGACGAGTTGGTTGACCGGAATTGGCCGAATACCACTTTGGATAATCGGGGAGTTTGGCATTCAACTTGGACAATTGTCGTCGAGTCCTTGCCTGCCGATTGTCCACTTCATGAGATAGCGGCAGATTTTACGCGTCGGCTTTCGTCGATCGTTAAGAGCGTTACAAATAACTCGAAAGAACAATTTTGTGTGTCGATTGACTCGTCGGAAAACATCTTGACGATTGAAGTCGCCACGTCGTCTCATATCATTGGAGCTGAATGTTGGTTCGCGCTCGATCAGCTTTTCAACTTGGTTGACGAAAACATAGGGACCATACTGTCTATTCAGGGACAGCCAAAAGTTTCGTGGCAGCTCGGCAGCTAAGCTAAGGGAACGCTGCAAAATCAACACCGGGAGGATGTCTTCTTCTCAAGTCATCACCAATGCCCAGTGGCGCCAACCGCTTAACCCCCGGTGAATACACCGGGGGCACTGTGCGGCGTCGTAGCCGATTGGTCGCACCCCGGCGCATCGGCGGCGCTGTTAGTGCCGTGGGTGTATTCACCCACGGCTAAGAATGCGGCGGGATGCTTAAGCCTGTAGCACGCCGGCTCGACGTCGTCGTTGGACTTCGCCCGCCAGAGCCGCCAAACCGCAAAGGGCCATTAGCGATGAAGACGCGGGTTCGGGGGCGGCGGATGCCGAGGGGTCCTGGCCGAAGGTCGAGGCGTCGTTGTGGATGCGAATAAAATCAACCGATCCCACAAACGACTCGCTGTTGCCAGTCGCGTTATCATCCATGAAAAAATACAAGATGCTGGGGCTGGGATTTGCATAGTTGCTCGGATCGGTGGCGGTGAATTGTGACACGCCGTCCAGAAACACTTCGATCGATCCGCCCGCTCGAACAATACCGATCGTGAAATCGGTATTGAGCGTAACCGCAGCGAGCGAGGGCGCGTAGGTTCCCCCGAAAGCGTACATATGCAGTTGTCCATTAAGAATATAGGCGCCTTGATCGGCGGTTAGCTGCTGGTAATCAAGGAACTTATTGTAACCTGCAACGCTGTCGTTCATTTGAAAGCGCATTTCGATGCCGTAATCGGCGCCGGGCAAGGCGGAATCAAGCCGCAAGCCTTGATTGTGTCCGAAACTGTAACGGCCGCCGCTGACCGTGCCGCCGGATGGCACTAAATCGAGGCCGTTGCCCAATGTGTCGGTCAGATCCCCATTAAAATCGTAGCTCTTGAGCAGCGCCCCCTGAGCCTTGTCGGTCGAAATAATACCCGCCAGGAAAACAGCCATTGCCATAACAGAGCAGGCAGACAACAGACGAGTTGCGCGTCGAGTCATATAGGGTTCCAATATCACTGATCACTAGCACCGTGCCCGCAATGGGAACGAGCCGCGCAGAGCCATAACAGGCCCGTTGCAGGAAAGATCGACCGAAGACGAACAGGTGCTGATCGCGCTTAAGAGTTACGAATGTTTCAGCAAGTACATCCGCAATGGCGCTAATGTAGTTCCCCAAAACCGCCTGTCAATATCGAGGCGGAAACTTTGTTGGGAACGAGGGAAGACTTGCCGGCAGCGGCAATTCCGAAAGGGAGAACAAACAGAAACGGTCAATTGTGAGCGATTCCGCTCTAAAACAGAAAAAGGGGCAGAACAATCCCTCCCCGCAGTGGGCCAAATGTTTCGCGCCCCTTTTTTTGCGTGCGGGTGTCTTGTTGCAGTTGGCACTACGATAGCTCACGACTTCCGGAAGCCGTCGTACTCCCTGTTAGCTATTCTCGTAACTCTGTTCCAACAGCGGCTTCGCCACGACCCTGGGCTGGGAAGTGTAACCGCTTCGCGGTAAGGAAAACGCGACCAGCACACAACGCCACGGCACGGCCATTGAACCCTGCGCCGCCTGGCACGTTTTCGGGTGGCACTGCCAGAGCAGAAGGCGGGGGCAAAGCTGACTGCGCCACCCCGCCGGCGACCTGGTCTGATATAGTGAAGATCGCGTCCTTACGCCGCCGGCGTCGTTTTGCCAGCACCCGGGAGGCGCAGGTATCAGCCTCAGCCAAAATATTCCTTCCCGACGACCTGAATCGCCTAGGGTCGACGAAAGCAGTTGGCGGCAATGGCATCAAGCCATTAAAATGTGTGTCATGGCCCCCAGGGTTTCGGATCAGGCCGGCTAGGAAACAAACAAATGATGACTGCCGCAAAACAAATCGAGTTGATTTCGGTCGCAGACTACTTGTCTGGCGAACTCGTTTCGGACATCCGCCACGAGTATTCCGGTGGCTACGTCTATGCCATGGCGGGAGCGACGAATGCTCACAACCGAGTTGCCAGCGCACTGCTCGGCGCGCTCTATTCGCAGTTGCGTGGCAAACCTTGCGAGGCTTTCAATTCCGACACCAAGGTCCGCGTGCGTCTGGCTACTCACACACGGTTCTACTATCCGGACGGAATGGTCGTTTGCGAGCCGAACGCGGCGGACGACACATTTCAGGATAATCCGGTGGTGATCGCCGAGGTACTCTCGGAGGCAACCCGCCGCACGGACGAGAACGAAAAGCGCGAGGCGTATCTGACCATCCCGACGCTCACGTCGTACCTGTTGATGGAAACCGAGCGCCCCCGCATCGTCGTTCACCGCCGCACCGACAGCGGCTTCATCGCCGAAGCCTATGAAGGCATCGACGCGGTCGTTCCACTGGCAGACATCGAAGTCGAGCTGCCCTTGGCCCAACTGTACGAGCGGGTCGAGTTTGAGCCCAAGTAGCGCCGGGCACGACACAGTCAGCTTTGCCCTTGCCTCGCCCTATTCCGGCTGCCACGCCGCGGAGCAAACGTAGCTTGGGACCATTGTCCCGAGCGGGCTATCTTTCTGCCATTCATTTTTCTGCCAGTCCGTTGTGCCGCAGTTCCTTCTTAACCGTGGGTGAACACACCCACGGCTCTCACGACGCCGCCGGCCGTGACGGCGACGTAGTGAGCGTGCGGCTGCCGCGCCGGGGCGAAACCAAGCGGTTATGACACACTACGAAACCGCTTCACGCCGCATCAACTTAACGCTTCTCCCATATCAGCCCACTCTGCTTCGCCCGTCTCTGGGCCAACTCAAACTGTGCCAATTCGGATTCCGTTAGTTTGTAACGGTGATGCCCCATTCTTTTCTCTTGATCGGGAGTTAGGTTCATGCTGAAGTTATCGATATGCATATCGACTTCGATGACAATCGCATGGCCATTCTCAGATACAACTCCAATTGCGGTGCCATCTCGCATCCAAAAAGCACTTCTCGGCCTAAACGTAAGTGGGAAGTCATGCTCGCCGTCAACGACGATTTTGTCAATTCTTCCCTCCTTTTCGATCGTCGCGCTCCGCTGACCGTCGGCGCTGACAATTTCGCCTTGCTTAAGCCCAAACGTATAGGGAAGCGACATGTTGAACCAGGCAGCATAAACAAGCAACAAGAACCCTCCTGTGACTACGCGACCCATTCGAAAGCTTGCGCCGGACAGCAAATGATAGACTTCCTTCACAATCTGCAAGAGCAGGAAGGCGGCAAGGAGAATCCAACCCCAGATCGCAAGGTACACCAGGATAATAGTAAAAAAATCTACCATCGATCTGCTCCCTCCAGCGGCCAGCGGGAGTTGACGTTGATTTCACAATCCGCTGGCCATCGCCACTCCAGTGCATGCGATGGTTCGCCGCTACTTGGATTGCGTCTCGGGGGCCTGATGGCTTTTCCGCTCAAACTCAAGCGTGGTAGGGGCAACGAATTTTTGCCGTCGAATGAAACCACGCGATTCCAAGTCGCGAATTCGATCGAGAACCTCTGCGACTTTCTCTAAGTCTCGCCTTGATCGCCCAGACGTTGCTCCTTCAAGAGCTTCGACGACGCGCATGGCAACTTCAGAAGAATCGCCGGTGGTGGAGGAAGAATGGGTAGTCATGTCGGTTGATGTAATCCGTAATGAATTCTGTGTAGGCAAGGATTTTTCCTCGTAAATCATCGTCGCTGGAATAGTCTACGATTTCTAGGCGAAGAAGGTTCTGAAGGGTTTTAACTCCAATCTTGCGTCCATGGGAATGCCAGATCTTGTTGTCTGCGAGGAGTTTAGCGATTTCCTCGGCTCTTTCCTGCTTTTCTTCGACAGTAACGGGCTGGTTCAACTTGTCTGGGTTCGTTCGATGAACCGTCCAGTCCTTGAACTTATACTCGACGAGCCATTTTTTGAGCAGCGTAATCGTCAAATTTTTGGCCTGCTCGTAGCGGCTCAGCATGGCCAAGTCGAGATTTTGCAGGATAACCAGTTCGGCATCGGTGAGGGTTCCTTGGCTTGATTTCTCAATCATTTTTTCGACCTGATCCAGATACCCAAGTGCAGGAACCCAATCGTTCCCGTTGTTAATTTGTGGATCGATTGGGCCAAGCGACGAGGTGTAGTCCATGTAGATCGCATCGCCAGACATGGCGAAAATCGTTCCAGCAGACATCGCTTCATCTGGCACAACGAACGTCACTTCGGAGTAGTGGTATCGCACGATCTCGACTAACTTCTCAACAGTCTCCGCGCTTCCACCGGGCGTGTTGAGAACGATCGCAATGTGATCACGTGAAGTCTCGTCAGCTTGCGTATCCTTCAGGTCTTCGATGAAGTCTCGAAACCGCTTTTCGATGGACGGGAAAATGGGACCGAAGTACAATGCAACATCAGCATTCAGTCCACCCTCAAGTTCGAGGATGCGCGCCTTTGCAGTTTCTTTTATGTGCGTATCAAACTCTCGCATAGAATCGTTGGGTTGAAGGTTAAAGGTTGCAAGCGAAGACGTTTACGGCGGCGAACTTGTCTTTAAACTGATCCGTCTATCACGCTATAGGCGGCAGGTTGTCAGCCTAACGCACCGGACCAGAACGCCGCAATTCCAATTGTAGCCGCCCCTTGCTTTGCTGTCACGCAACGTGTTGCGTGATAGGATGTCTCAGCCAAGCGGCGGGGTGGCAAAGACGTTGGTCCGCCGTTGCACTTTTTCGGCTGGACTCGCTTGCGATATGGTTCTGCCGGTTTAGTAACCGATCGTCTACCAGCAGTTTGCACTGGCGACGAGTTACCGGTGGCGGGTTAGGTTCTCGGCCGAGTAGCGGCAGTCGATTTTGCCCTGGTCTTGCCCCAGGATCAGCCGTTCGCGAATTTCCAAATTTAAAATCCGAAATCCTCCCCCTCACACCTCATCCCAACCGACAATCTGCCACTGCCCGCGGGCGGTGCCCGGATCGTCTTCGCGTTTGACGACCAGCCGCACGCGCATCGATTGCGGCTCGCCCGCCTCCCGGTGGGTCACTCGGTAGATCAAGCGGAGATGGTCGGTTCCGCCGCTGGAGGTGTGATGTTGCACCTGGTCGAACTCGATTTTCGCGCCGCCTTGCAGCAGGATCGTGAGCCGGCGGACCAGGGCGTTGGCGGGATCGTCGACAAAAGTCGCCAGCCGCTGGCTGCGGTCGGGATCGTCGGCGTACAGGGCGTCGAGATCCTTGGTCAGTGGTTCGCGCCGCAGCGGCGGCACGGTCAGTTCGAGCGCCGCGGCGTATTGCTGCCGACCGAGCAGCGCGAACCATTCCTCGCCCAGCTTCTG
>JBGTJT010000724.1:0-2963 GCA_041744995.1 Pirellulales bacterium
GGCCCGCCGGGCGACATCCAGCAGCACCGCTTGCCGCCGCTCCACCATCGCGGAATCGCCCGTCATGGAATCGACGCCGGGTGAACCATCCCCGGGCAACGTTGCGGCGGCGGCAGAAGTGTTGGGCATGGCGGCTACAGACAACTGGCGGAGACGCCGATCGGTCCCGCGCGGAACTTTTTCCCCGCGCGAACCGGCGACAAGATTGGGGCGCTCAATTATAGTTCATGGTTGCCCTGCGCCGTGGAGCGTCAACTACAACCGCCGCATTCGCTACAACCGGTCGAGGAAACGCCTCATGAACGATTCTACTTCGCATCTCGCGCATCTGCTGGATACCCCCTGGCCGGCCACGCGGCTGGACCGCTTCGTCGAAGGAGCGAAATCGCCTTTTTGGGGATGGCGGCTGATGAACGGCACGCCGCGGCTGTGGAAATACGCCGTGATCCCGATCGTGTTCAATTTGTTGATCACCATGCTGGTGCTCGCCATGCTGATCGGGCTGGCCGTGTGGTTTATCCATTCGGTGCATCCCTGGTTTCACGAAGGCTGGGGAGATTGGACGGCGTGGCTCGGTTGGCTGCTCGAAATCGGCGCGGTGCTGATCTTGGTTGTCTTGGCGTTGGGCGTGACACTGATCACCTACATGCTTCTCTCCGGCATCCTTTGCGGTTATTTCTACGGCCGGCTGGCCGAAGAGGTCGAAGTGCTGCTCGGCATGCCGCGCGACCAATTGCAAAGCATCTCAATTGCAGCCGAAGCAGTCGACACGGCCGTCAGCGTAGCGGAACTGATCGTGGTCAACGGGGGTTTCCTGCTGTTTGGATTCATCCCGCTCGTCGGGCCGCCGGTGGCGCTGGTCGGCAGCACCTACTGGAATTGGGCGATTTTCGGCCTGGAGTACCTCACCTATCCGCTCAGTTTGCGCGGGCAGCGTCGCGGACAGCGGCGGCGGTATTGCAAGCGGAATCGGCCCCACAATCTCGGCCTGGGAGCGGTCGTGATGCTGATGCAGTTCATTCCGGTGCTCGGCGCGGTGCCGCTGGCAACCGCCGCCGCCGGGTCGGTCCTTCTGCAGCGGCGCATTGAAGCACACGAGCGACAGGTTGCACAGTCAGATGTTCCAATTTTCGACGAAGGACTGATCTGATTGATGGCACATCGTTAGCCTTCAGCGATCAGCTATCAGCTACGTTCGACCTACGCCGGGTTTCAGTCAATCGGCAGCCAGTGAACGCGCTGGTTTGGATTGTGCGGCCAGTGGCAGGCAAATCAACTTGTCGCGACCGCGGAGGTAGAGCAGCCCGTGGGACAGCACCGGCGCCGCCCAGGCTGGTTCTTTCAGCGATGTTTCTCCCGCGGCTAGTTTCTCGCCGTTTACACTGCGAAGCCGAGCGGGTTGGGCATGGTACTCATCCGGCGTGGCCTGCACCTGATAAAGCTTGCCGTCCTCGCCCAGGCAGATGAAGCAGCCGTCGACATACAGCAGCGAACTGCGCGTCAGGCCGGGCTGGCTCCATTGCACGTCGCCGGTGGCCCACTCGATGCACCGCAACTCGGCATCGCCACGATGCCGGCCGCTGGAACCGTACAGATAGCCGTCGACATGAATGGCCGTGTTCCAGTGCGTCTGCATCGCCCGCCGCCGCTCGCGGGGGTCGTCCTGCCAGAGCACCTCGTAACCGTCGGCGGTAATCTTCAGCAGCGCGGCGCCGGGACCGTAGGTCTCCGAGAGAAACACCTGGTCGCCGACCACCACCGGGTTGCTGGCGTTGACACTCTCCAACTTGGAACTCTGCCAGGCAAAGAAAAACTGCTGCCTGCCGGTGCGCGGATCGAAGGCGAGCAGACCGCCCCGCATGAACGCCAAGCCGACCGGTCGGCCGTCGATCGAATAGACGACCGGCGAGCTGTAGCTGGCCAGCTCATCGCTAAGGCGCCACCGCTGCTCGCCCGTCTGTTTGTCGAACGCCACCAAGCCGCTGCCGTTGCCGCGCACTCGATCGAGCGCCCCTGGGGGCAGCTTTAGGCTTGCTTTGTCGCTGCCGCCGACCATCACGATCAGCAGGTCCTCATACACAAAGGGACAACTGCCGACGCCAAAAAAGTTCTGCACCACGTCGTACTCGCGGCTTACGTGTTTCTTCCACACCGGTCGGCCGTGGGCCGTATCGAGACAATGCAGCATCCCTTCGGCACCGTAGATGTAGACCCGCGAGCCGTCGACCACCGGCTGGGCGCGGGGGCCGCCGTCGTAGCCGTACAGGTCGCGGTAGTCGGTTTCGTAGGTGAACTCCCACTGCTGCTCGCCGCTGCGAGCGTCGCAACAGCGAAGTCGCGCCAAGTCGTCGACGCGATCGAAGACGAATAGCTTGCCGTCGCTGACGGCAACCGTGGCGTACCCTTCGCCCATCGGTAAGTCGAACTGGATCGTAACGTCCGCAAGCGGAGCGGCGGCCAGGCCGACCTCGGGCGATTTGCCGTCGGAATTGGGGCCAAGGAATCGCGGCCAGTCGGCGGCGTTTTTCCACGGCCGGCGGGCGTCGGCTTTCGGCAAGTCGCTGCTGGGCGGCGCGGTCGCATCCGGCAAAGGTTGCTCGGTGGTACTTGCCGGCTCGTCGCAGCCGACCATCCAGCAAACACCCAACAGCGCCGCGCAGCGTAGAACAGTTTGCATGAAAATCGATCCCGACAGAAAGGTGGCGTATCCCTCATGGTAACCGAGGCGCCGCTAACGACAATGCCGGAGTCTCGCCAGGTCGGTTTTCGCCGTGGATCGCTCAGAGGCTGTGAAAAATCGGCATCAAACATCAGCCGCCAGGACGCTAGTGCCGCAGATTGGAAATTCGGTGCCACTAGAAATAATTTCTGCGCAGCCTGCCTAAGCTACGCAGTTGATGATGCAAAAAATGCCCTTCCTTGGCCTGATGTTGGTTTTCCGACGACTAACTCAAGCAAAGGAA
>JBGTJT010000725.1:0-3678 GCA_041744995.1 Pirellulales bacterium
CTGGCGCGGTCTTCGAGACCACCCTCGACGACTTGCCCGGCATCGGCAGCATCTGCAGCGGCGGCCGTTACGATAATCTGGCGGAACTCTACACCAAGCAGCAACTGCCGGGCATTGGCGCCTCGCTGGGGCTGGATCGCCTACTGGCGGCGATGGAAGAGTTGCAGATGATCGAAAAGATCGCCACGCCCGCGCCGGTCTTTTTGGCCTACTTCGACGAAGACCGCCTGCACGACTATCTCCGCTTGGCGGCCAAACTGCGGGCCGCCGGCATTGGCGTCGAGGTTTATCCCGAAGCGAAGAAGCTCGGCAAGCAGCTCAGCTACGCCGACAAGAAGGGCTTTCGCTATGCGATCGTAGCCGGCTCGCGCGAGTTCGACGCGGGCGAAGTGCAGTTGAAGAACCTCGCCACCGGCGAGGCCCAGCAGGTGCCGATTGGAGAAGTGGCGGAGAAGTTGCGCGCGGCAATCCAACTCTGATCGCGCAGCGATCAACCCTTCTCCCTCTGGGAGAAGGTGGCCTTTAGGCCGGATGAGGGCGACGGTGCTAATCCGCGTCGACCCTTTGACAGAGTTCGATGGCAACACTGGTTAGCAACGCGCCCTCATCCGTCTGCTGCGCAGCCACCTTCTCCCAGAGGGAGAAGGGTTATTGCTTGGCGCCTGTTTCGGGGTCGCGGTTGCAAGCAATGAGAATGGCGGTGAGTACCGAGTCGATATCCCCCAACACGTCGTCATTGAGGAATCGCACGATTCTCAGCCCGCGGTCCTCAAGAAATTCAGTTCGACGTTGGTCTTGCTTCGCCCTATCATTGTGGCTGTCACCGTCAAGTTCGACTGCGAGCGATGCTTCGTGGCAATAGAAGTCCACGACATAGGGATCGATCGGATACTGTCGTCTAAATTTTAGCCCACCGAGCCTGGAGCCTCGAAGACGACTCCACAACAGCCTTTCCGGAAACGTCGAGTCTTTCCGCAATTGTCTCGCACGCTGAACGGATTCTTGTGCTTCCTTTCGCGACATCTCAATCGGACTCCGGTATTCGATCCGGTAATAGTGGCCACGCAAACTCTACTTCGCCCTCATCCGGCCTAAAGGCCACCTTCTCCCTCGGGGAGAAGGGTTGCAGCGCTGTCGCTCTCCTACTGGTCTTCCTCCGTCAGCAGTTCTTCCAGCTTCTTTAGGCAGCGGGTGAGCATCACACGGACTGCGCCGTCGGCCTTGCCGAGTTTTTCGGCGATCTGCTTGGTGGGCAGGTTCTCGACGTAGCGCATGCGCAAGGCTTTTTGATGTTCCTCGGGAAGCTGATTGATGGCCGAGTGCAGGCGGAACTCGCGTTGATCGCGCGAGAATGCCTGGCTGGGGGTGGTCATGCTGACGACCAGCATGTTGATCAGACCGGCCTGCTGGGTGCCGCCGCCGGGCGAGCCGAGTCCGATCTCGCGGCCGGCGTCGCGCTTCTGCGCGCCGAAGAAGTGTCGGTGGGCGTCGATGAACCGCCGCTCGGCCAATTGGCAGAGCCAACTGAACGGATCGCGCTCCGCCAGGTCCATGCCGTCGATCCCTTGCACGGCCGCCACGCTGACTTCCTGGATAATATCCTCGGCCTCGATCTTGCGGCGCAGCTTGGTGCCGAGCAATCGCTCGACGAACGCCGTCAACTGCGGACGCTTCAACTCGATAAAGTCAACCAGGGCCGACTGGTCCTTTTCGCGGATCGCCGCGACCAGTGCTGCTTCGTTGTCCATGGCGCGTACCTCGCTGGCGGTGAAGATGGGAACATGCCTAATAGTCTAGCCGATCCGCTTGGCCGGGCACACAGTTCAGTTGCTTTACATCAGCCGGAACGCGCTAGCGTCCGGTTTGATCCGCGGATGGTTCTCGGTCTCAAGGCTTTAAGGGTCGTATCATCGTGCGACACGGCTTGTTGGAACAGGAGGTAACGAAGGGAACTGAGAGAAAGTTGCTCTGTTTCCTCCGTGCCGCTTGGTTGCCTCCAAGATCAAGTGGGCCAGCCAATACCAGCACGACGCGCGAGCGAGTGCATCGGCGGCGCGAGACGTTTTCTTCCCCCAACCGTCCCGGCGGGGTTACGTCCGCTTGCTTGCGATGCACTTGCTCGCGCTGCGTGCTGGTATTGTTGAATGGACGAAGCTCTTCGTCAGGCAACGGAGCAGGCACTTCTCGGTTTCCTTCGTTTTCTCCTGTTCCAACTGTCCTGGCGGACCCTGAAAGCCCCTGGGACAATGGTCCCATCCTGGACTGCGCAAAATCGAGGTATCATTGAGTCGAGATTTCGAGCGGTTTTGTTCCGACAGTCGAATTGGAAATGACGAATGTCGAAGCACGAATGACGAAAGAAACCAGAATGTCGAATGAGGAATTTCGTTATTCGTAGCATGTCTGACCCTGGAGGGATTGCCCTTGTTCGTCATTCGTGATTCGTCATTCCTTCGTCATTCGGATTTCGACATTCGTCATTACTCCGCTACCGTCTCCCACGGCGGGAACAAAAACAGGGTAAAGTAACTTCAGTCAGAACACCGCCTTTTGCGCAGCCCAGTCCCACCCTACCTAGCGCCCTCCGGCTGATGTTGCTGCACGATGTGGCTGCGCGGCGTTGCAATATGGAGTGCGTAGGAGGACAATCTAAGGGATAGTTCCAAATTCATTGTCGCTCGGAAGCAGACAAGTGACCGAAGCAAGCGAACAAACACTCAGCCTCGCTGCGGCCAATCAGGCGTGGGACGTGCTCGCCGAACGGGTCGAGGCGTTTCTTGCCGACTGGGAGCAGGCCGTCACGCCGCCGGATCTGGCGCAGCGCCTGCCCGCCGAACCGCCGGCGCTGCGGCGGATGGTGCTGGTCGAATTGATCAAGGTCGACCTGGAGCATCGCTGGCACAGCCAGATGGCGCCGCGGCTGGTGGAAGACTATCTGAACGATTTCCCCGAGTTGGCCGACGGCGAGGGGGTCTCCTGCGATCTGCTGTACGAAGAGTTCCACGTGCGGCAACAGAGTGGTGAAGAGGTCGACCGCCGCGAATACTTCGAGCGATTTCCCCACATGGCCCCGCAGTTGGAACGGTTGCTCGGCGCCAATCCGTCGACCGCCTCGACCTGCGTCTTTCAACGGACCACCTCGGTGATGCCGGAGGTGGGCCAGCGGGTGGACGACTTCACCTTGCTGGCCCAACTCGGCAAGGGGGCCTTCGCCACGGTGTTCCTCGCCCGGCAGGAGTCGATGCAGCGGCTGGTCGCGCTGAAGGTTTCCGCGGAAAAAGGGACGGAGCATCAGACGCTGGCCCAGATGGATCATCCGCACATCGTGCGGGTGTACGATCAGCGGGTGAAGAAGGAACCTGACGAGGAAGTCGGTCTGCGGCTGCTGTACATGCAGTATGTGCCCGGCGGGACGCTGGAGGGAATCGTCGACGAGTTGCGCGGCATGCCGCACGAGCAGATGAACGGCGACAAGCTGTTATGGGCGTTGGACGAGGCACTCGACGCGCGGGGCGAGTCGCCGCCGGTCGGGACGCCGACCCGCAAGGCGCTGTCGGAAGGGGGCTGGGCAGAGGTGGTCTGCCGGGTCGGCGCGCAGTTGGCGTCGGCCTTGGAATACGCCCACGCCCGAGGCGTGCTGCATCGCGATCTGAAACCGGCCAACATCCTGATGGCGGC
>JBGTJT010000726.1:0-3078 GCA_041744995.1 Pirellulales bacterium
TGGCCGACGAATGGACGTGCCCCGCCGCGACGGGCGGCGAGGCGATCGCCCAGCCGATGAGCCTTCGCGAGCCGCACTTCCCAGCCAGGGCGAAGCATGTAATCCACCTGTTCATGAACGGCGGTCCGTCACATGTCGATACGTTCGACCCCAAGCCGGAACTGACCAAGCGACACGGACAGAAGATGGAAGGGAAGGATTTTCGCACCGAACGCAAGACCGGTTCGCTGATGAAGTCCCCCTATTCTTTTGCCAAGTACGGCGACAGCGGCCTGGAGATCAGCGAACTGTTTTCGGAGTTGGGCGAGGTGGCCGACGAGTTGTGCGTGATTCGCTCAATGCATACCGACGTGCCGAACCACGAGCCTTCGTTGAGCATGATGAACTGCGGCACCATCAACCTGGTCCGCCCCAGCGTCGGCGCTTGGGTGACCTACGGGCTGGGGACGGAAAACCAGAACCTGCCCGGCTTCGTCGCCCTGTGTCCCGGCCTGCCGATCAAGCGAGTGCAGAACTGGCAAAGCGGCTTTCTGCCGGGCACGTTCCAGGGAGTGCATCTCGACACCAAGCAAACCGAGGTCGACAAACTGCTCGACAACATTCGCAATCCCTGGCTGGGCCGCGAGGAACAGCGTCGGCAGGTCGATCTGTTGCAACAGCTCAATCGGCGGCACGCCGAGCAACGCGCCGGGGACGGCGACTTGGAGGCGCGGATTCATTCCTACGAATTGGCGTTCCAAATGCAGATGGAAGCGCCCGAGGCGCTCGACATCAACCAGGAGCCGGAGCATATTCGCCAGATGTACGGCGACACGGTCCAAGCCCGGCAGATTCTGATCGCCCGACGACTGATCGAGCGGGGCGTTCGCTACGTGCAAGTGTATCACGGCGACGGGCAACCGTGGGACAACCACGAGAACATCGAAAATGGCCATCGCCGGCTGGCCAAGGAATGCTCGCAGCCAATCGCCGCGTTGCTCAAGGATCTCAAGCAGCGCGGACTGCTCGACGACACGCTGGTTATCTGGGGGGGTGAATTCGGCCGCACGCCGGCGGTGGAAATTCCCATGCCAGGTTCCAATGGCTCGCCCAGCGGACGCGATCACAACCACTACGGGTTCACGATGTGGATGGCCGGTGGCGGGGTGAAGGGGGGGCACGTCCATGGGGCGACCGACGAAGTCGGCTACCAGGCGGTCGAGGGACGAATGCACGTGCATGACCTGCACGCCACGATCCTGCATCTGCTGGGGCTGGATCACGAGCGGCTAACCTACCGCTTCTCGGGCCGCGACTTCCGCCTGACCGACGTCCACGGCAACGTGAACCACGACATCATCGCGTAGTCGGGGTTTCAGTGCTACGATCGCGATGGTTGGCGAAGTCGATCGAATTGCCAAACGATGGCAAGCCCGGCTATCACAATTGTCTTCATCTACAAGTTGGCCCCCTGCCAGCTTGACTGGCCAGGCCGGGTTCATGGTCTCTTCCTCCTTCTTGCGCAACGGCTCAATGCTTGTTGGAACCCGCCCCGGTCTCCAACCGCACGTGCTGCAACTGGTGTTTGACCATCCATTCCAGCCAGGCTTCCTGGTCGTCGCTGATCTCGACCTCGGCCTGCTTGGAGCTGTCCAACGGCGAGATCACGTACACCACTCCGTCGTCGAGCCACTCCTGGGCCTGTTCCAGCGCGATCCAGTATTCTCCCCGCTCCAGCTTTGGCGCACCGTGCTCGCCGCTGGGGGTCATGAAATAGGCAATGTCGTACTTGAACCGGTCCGGCATCGGAAACGGGGCCAGCTCGGGCCGGTCGACGGCATGGACGGTTAGCGGCATGGCATGACGGGCCTTCCAAAAAAAACGGACGCCGTTGAGCCAACGACGTCCGTGGTTGAGCCAGAGGTTGTCAAAGGATGAGCCGTCTTATTCGGTCAGTTCGAACGAGCCGCGGATCTTCTCCAGATCCGCCTCGGGACGCCCGTCGGCGCCTTCAGTGATCACGATCAACTGGTACATCCGATTGCCGACCAGGAACACCCGCTGCCAGCCGTTGAACTGCACGTCGTCGCCTGTGGCGACGCTGAACGTGAACTCGCGGCCCGGATTCCCGGCCACCTGGATCGCCTTGTCGCTGGTCAGTTTTCCCTTCACGTTGCCGACCGCTCCGTCGCGGGCGTTGGTCAGCAGCGTGTCGACGTCGCTATTGGCGATCTGCGCGGCGGGAAAGTCGGAGTAGAGCACGCCGGCGGCGCCGGTCTCGGTCTCCGACATGAAGGTATGCATTTCGATCTTGCCGATCGGCGTGTCGACCGACTGGTTGGCGTAGGTGGTCTCACCGGGGAGCAGCACCTTGAAATTGCCCTCTTCCGAGGCGGTTTCCTTCCATTCGTCGGCGGCCGACGCGGACAGAGCAGCAGCAAAAACGATCAGCAAGGTAAGAAGCGAGCGGGGCATGGGTAGGTTTCCTCGTGGGGGAGTGAAAGAACGAACCAAACCGATCCTATGCCCGAGCGGTGGGTTCGTCAATCCTGGCAGGATGGCGGGGGGGCGTCATTCGCTCTGGGCGGGCCTTTTTTCCGGGCTTGCCTTCCGCTGTCGGCGGCGTTTGAAGACCGATTTGCGGGTAGCCACTACGCACACCTCTTGCCGGTTGTGGCTTAACTGGCGGGCCATCACCAGATCGAAGCCCCAGCCGCGGACTCGGTGCAGGTACTCGGGCAGGTGAGCGGCGAGCTTCCAGTCGAGCAGCTTGAGGTTCATCACGATCCCGCGGAGCGGGACGGCGTCGTGCGTGGCGATCCGCTCGACCGTGGTCAGGGTGTATTCCGGCGCGACGTTGATGTCGACCGTCAGCCAGCGGATGTCGCGAAGGTCGCGCACGCGCATGTCCGCCCCCCGCTTCTTGGCGTGCCGGAAGTTTGGATGCGTCGCCACGCGGGGATCGACGTCGGCGGGATCGACCCCCAGCACCTGGGCGCCGCGCTCCAACAGCAGTTGACTGGCGCCGCCCGGCGAGCAGCCGATCTCGGCAACCCGATCGCCGGCGGCCAGCGGTAGCCGCGACCAATCGAGCGCTTC
>JBGTJT010000727.1:0-10969 GCA_041744995.1 Pirellulales bacterium
CCCGCTGTGGCGGGGCAAATGACAAAGAAATGGGCAGTTTTTGGTCAATCCAAACCTGCACAGGAGTGGCCCTCATGTGTCACGAACGGATATGGCGTTGACGACGCATGACACGCAATCCTGTACAGTTTTTGCGTCCTCAAGAAATGCGGCAGTGTGCCGGGGGTCTCGGAGCCAAGGCGACCCGGCGCGCCAAGTAATCACGATCCTACTCGCTGAGGTGGCCGTGCCCCGGTGGCGGTCTGCGGCAATTCTCGACCAGATCGCCCCGTTTGGTGATCAACTCGTTGAGCGATCCTGGCTGCGTGAATTGAAGGAGTTGACCGGAGAAGTCGTGGCTGGTGATAGGCATATCGCTCCCGAACTCGGGTGTCGAACCGCTCAGCCACGATTTGAGGAGACCGAGTAGAGCCGAACCCCTTAACTCCGCTTGGAAAAAAACGCAGAATGATCGACTAGGTGCTGGACGAAGGGGGGCACGCGATGTCAAAATGGGAAGGAAGGTGTGCTTGGGGTAATTCCAATTAGAACGGTTCCATCTTCGCAGCAACTCACCAAAGGTTAGTAAGTATGAGATGCCTAACGTCGATTCTCGGTATTAGTCATCGGTTCACCTTTACGCTCATGATTGCAGGGCTCGCGGTGCTCCTCGTGATCGCACTTGGCGGTACGATGGAAGCAGCAACCAAGACATGGGACAACGGTTCGGCTGACTTTGCCTGGAACACCTCTTCCACCAATTGGACTCCATCGAACTGGGCCAATGGTGACGAAGCTGTTTTCGGTGCCACCGGCGTAGGAACCATTACAGTTGACGCAGGCGGCGTTATCGCCACCAATTTGACGTTCAACACCGCCGGCTACACGATCGGTGGCGGCACGATTACGCTCGACACGGGTGGCAATCAGATCGTCGGCAATGAGAACGCGATCATCAACTCCAATCTGATCAAAACCGGAGCGGGTTATTTCCATGCGTCGGCCCTCTCGGGAAAGACCGTCACGATTAACGGCAACATCACCAACACCGCCGCCGCCAACATTTTCTATGTCAACGGAGCGGGGCACGTGATCCTCAACGGCTCCATCGGCGATGGCTATACCAGCTTCCAAATGAACAGTGGCACATCGACCACCACCTTTGCGGCACCCAACAGCTTCACTGGAACACTGCACCTCCTGGCTGCTGGGGGTGCCAAAACGCTGAACTTCTCCGATGTCAACCAACTCGGCACCGGCACGGGCGGCAACTACATCGCCATTCAGGGCGGCTCCATCCTCCGCTACACCGGCACCGGCAGCCAGCAGACCGCCGGCCGCGACCTTTACTGGAATAGCGGCGCGGCCACGATCGACATTACGCAAGCTTCCGCGAATCTGATCTTCGACATCACAGGTGGTACGCGCAATCAAATATTTACTAAGGCCGGTGCCGGCCAACTCACCCTCAAGAAATCAACGGCCATCAGTGAAAGTTCCGCCAACGCTTGGACCCTCAACGGCGGAACCTTGCAATTTGAACAGAATCATGCAGGTGCGAGTAACACGTTTACGGGAATCGTGTCAGGTGCGGGAAATGTAATACTTTCCGGCCCTGGTTCGCTGACGTTCAGTGGTGCCAACACCTACACCGGTGCGACTTCTGCCTACGGTGGCTCGCTCACTTTGAACTACGCGACGCAGAACAACAGCAAACTTTCAAACACCGCTGCACTGACACTCGGTGGCACGGCTCTCACACTCTCCGGCGGTTCGCACATCGAAGTGGTCGGCTCGACGACCCTCAACACGGGCGCGTCTGCCGTGACGCGGCCTGCGGGTACCAGCGTACTTGCCATGGGCGCGATTACTCGCAATCCCGGGGCCACAATCGGCTTCTCCGCCGACAACATTGCTACGACGACCAACGCCGTTGATGCGACCGGTATACTCGGCACATGGGCCACGGTTGGCACGCAATATGCCACCAAGAGCGGCAGCAACATCGTCGCTTACACCGGTACAACTGCACTTGGCGTGAATAATTATACTTCCGCGACCACCAACTATGAGTATCCAGGTATTGTCGGGACTGATGCGCTGACCGCCAACCGCACTGCCAACACGGCGCGCTACCATACCGGTACCGGCCAAACGATTGACCTGGCCACCTTCGATCTCACGCTCAATGGCCTGATCAACGCAAGTTCGGGCACGCTCGTCGTCCAGCGCACCGGTGTCACCGGCTCAGTGCAGGCCGGCTCAACGGGCGAACTGGTCCTCAACACGGCCAGTAACAACATTACCATTTCCGCACCCATCGGCGGTGGCGGGACGGTGATCAAGACCGGTGCCAACACGCTGTCGCTAACCGGAGCAAACACCCACTCGGGCGGCACGACGCTCAACGCCGGTACGCTCAGCCTCGGCAGCACGACCGCGCTCGGCAGCGGCACGCTGACCATCAACGGCGGCACGCTCGGTAGTTCCGTGCCAAGTCTTGTCAACGCGAACAACAACGCGCAAGTCTGGAACGGTGTCGTGTCTTTCACAGGAACAAATAACCTCGATCTGGGAACCGGGGCCGTCTCACTGGGCACCACGCCCGGCACGAGCCGCATCGTCTCAGTCAACGCAGGCACGCTCACCGTCGGCGGCAGCATCTCCGACGGGACAACCGCCACCGGCATTGAAAACAACGGCCTCGGCAGGCTTGTGCTGGCCGGCAACTCCGCCAACATCTATACCGGAGCCACCAGGGTAAATACCGGCAGCCTTGTGCTGTCCAAAACGGCCGGCATTGCGGCGATACCCGGTGATTTGATGATCTATGGCGACGCTAGCCATCGCGGCACGGTCTGGGCGACTGCCGACAATCAATTGGGCGGAGCCAACACAATCCTCTCGGGCACACGCGCCATCAACGGCGGCTTGGGCACCTTCGCCTTGAACGGCACGACGCAGTCGATCGCAGGCATCAATACCACGACGACTGACGGATTGATGATTGCAAACTCGGCGACTACCAGCGGAACGCCCTCGCCAAATAATCCTGGAACAGGCACGCTGAATTTGGTCGGTTCGGGCAACTATACGCATAACGCCTACCTCTGGGATGCGTGGGGTACCGGCGGAAAGACAGCATTGACGTTGAATATGGGTGCAGGCGGCACCCAGACGCTCATCGGTGGCAATATCACCTACACCGGCGACACGACCCTCAATTCTGGCACTCTAGAGCTATATAACACCACTGTTTTCAACAGCACTGTGGCTGTCAACTCTGGTGCTGAGTTAAAGCTAACGAATAGTGCGGGCCAAAATTGGGGCGGAGGTCTGAAAGTCAATCTAAACAACGGTGGGCTTCTCACTCACGACGGCTTGACCTCCAACTCCCAACATCTGGTATTGGGTGGCAGTGTGACCAATAGCGGATCGACGACGATCAACCAGGACTCCATCACAGGTACAACGGTCAACAAGAGCCTGTTCCTTGACGGTGGACTCCACGGTTCCGGCACAATCACCATCAATGCAGCCAATGCAGGCAACGCAGTGATATTGCGAAATACCTCCAACACGTTTGAAGGAAACATCATCGTCAACGGCATAGCAAGTCCCGTGGCGCATGTCGGCAGCGGCATCGGAATTGGAGGTGCCAACACTTCTCTCAACGGTGTCGATTTTACGGTCAACGGCACGATGGAGTTGCTCAATCAGGGGATCGGTTGGTCCGCAGGTGTCACGCACTCATCCTTTGGTGCCCTGAGCGGAACCGGCGTCGTCGTGGGAAACTACACTAGCAACGGCAACATTACGCTCACGCTCGGCAATACCGATAACGACGGGTCCTTTTCAGGCACCATCGCCAACGGCTTGGGCAATATCGTGAACATTTCCAAAGTCGGTTCCGGCACCCAAACCTTTACGGGTATCAACACTTTCACGGGGAGAACAGTGATCAGCGGCGGCACGCTCTCGGTTTCCGATGTGGGCGGCATTGGCCAAGGAACGGGCGGTAATTATTTCCAGGTATACAGCGGCGGCACCTTCCAATACACCGGGACCGGTGCGCAATCCTCGACCAATCGGGATGTCTATTGGAACTCCGGCAATGCCACGATCGACATCACCTCAGCGACCGGCGATCTCAAGTTCAATATGACTGGCGGCAATCTCTCGAGTGGCGGCGGCACGTTTACGAAGACCGGTGCCGGGACCCTCACGCTCGCCACCGCCGGCTCCAACATGACGACCAAAAACGTCGCCCTCAATCAAGGCACGCTCGCACTACAAGCAAACGGCGCTAACCAGTTCAGTTTTCTCCAAGCCGTCACCGGCGCGTCGGGGACGCAGATCAAGGTCCTCGCCGGCACGGGGATCGTGTCCAACTCCAGCTTCACTGCTGATTGGACCGCCAATCTTGCTGATATGGACATTGCCGCTGGCGGCAAGTTCGGCCTGTACGGCGATCCCATCTGGGTTGATGCGCTGACAGGTGGCGGCGACCTCTTCCACGGGTATAACTCCGGTGCCGGCGCGGGTACACGCACCGTCACTCTGGGCGTCGACAACGGCTCCGGCACGTTCACTGGTGTCATTCACGGCAACGGCACCAGCGGCACCCTTGGCACGCTCGAGAACGGCGTTCTCGCCGTCACCAAAATAGGCACGGGCACGCAGACCCTCAGCGGCACCAACACCTACACCGGCACGACGAACGTCAACGGCGGCAAGCTCCTGATCAACGGTAATCACACCGGCGGCGGAACCATTACGGTGGGCCCCAGTGGCACGCTCGGCGGCTCCGGTACGGTTAACTCCTTGGTCACTGGTTCCGGCTTCGGGAGTCCGGGCAGCAGCCCGGGCATCTTCACTGCCTCGCAGACCGACCCTTCCGGGGGCATGGACTTCGGCTTTGAGTTCACCGCCACGGGCGATCCGACCTGGAACACCGCAGGGGCAAGCGTGAACGATGTCTGGCGGTCGACCCACGCCAGCGATCCGTTCAACGGCGGGACGTTCGACAGCAACAACGTGATCGACATCTACCTCGGCGTGACGAGCGTGGCCGTCCACGACCTTTTCCGCGGCGGGTTTTATACCGACCGCAACAGCGACTTTCTCTCGACCGTAGCAGGCGCTAACTTCCAATTCTGGGTGTTGGGAGACGGCAGTGGCAGCGACACGACCTTCAATAGCCAAGGCTACTACAGTTTCGCCAACTTCGCTCCCGGATCGTGGGTAGACGTTTCGACTTCCCAAGTAGTGTCGGCTAACTTCAGCGGCGGCACGATCAGCAACGGCTGGGTGATGCAGTTCACCGTTGTGCCCGAGCCGGAGACGATCACCCTCGGCCTACTCGGCCTGCTCGGGCTTGGCTTCTTCGTCTGGCGACGCCATCGAAGTGCCTAGCGCACAATCCCCACGTCAACTCACTACCCAACAACCCCGCTTGGCCATTTCGGCTCGGCGGGGTTTTTTCGCGTCGAACCTGCTACGGCTTCTGCGACCGAAGGCAAATTGTTATCTGCGTAAGGTCGAACCATCCGAGGACAAATACGGCGAGCGGCTAACTCGCACAGGACACATCAACCTGAGCATCTCAGAAGTGCTTTCAGCGTGACGGCACGGCAAATCGAACGCTTGCTTGATGGGGCGACTTTGAGGACTGCGCTGTCCCGGAACCACTGCAACTCAAGGAGTTTCCGCCTTTGGGCACAGACTCCCCTGGAGCGTGCTCTTCGGCCTACCGCATGCGAGTTAGGCGAACAGCCACCAAGCTACGATCCCGCCGAAGGCTAGTAACAAGGGCACCATCACGACCGCGACGACCTTGATTCGCTTGGCCCGTGCTGCCGCGATCTCCTTGCCATATTCACAGAGGTCCGCATCGATCCGCTCAAGGAGCTTCTGGCACGGTTCGCACTCCTGCTGCGTCGATGTTTGATTAGTTTTGAGTTCTCGCATAGATTGGCGATTATATCAGATGTGGAGAGGCGGCGAGCTCCCGGAGTCTCCTGAAGGTTCACCCGTCCTACCTCACCGACCGCAGCAACTTCTCCTTCGCCTCCCGCGACAACGCTTTGATCGTCAATTCCCGCTTCAACGCCGCTCCCTTGTTCTTCGCCTCTTCTTGATATTCCAGGGTGACCGGCAGTCGGCTGCGTGTATATCGTGACGCGGTGCCTGCGTTGTGTTGTTCGATTCGTCGCTCCAAATCATTTGTGATTCCGGTGTAGAGCGAACCGTCTGCACATCGCAGGATGTACACAAACCAGCGTTCGGCGAGTTGCTTCTTCAGCTTCAAGACCGCGACTTCCTTGGCCTTGGCTTCGACCTCAACGGTCAATGACAACTCACGCCAACAATCCGGGAAATCTTGCACATCAATGAAATCGTGGTGACGTTGCGGCTTCGGCCCCTTCCAGCCTTCAATCGGACTGGAAAGATGAAACATCGGCTGCCGGTTCCAAGTGGAGATTGCAGCTTCGGTGGCTTCCTCGACCGAAAGTTCATCCTGATTGCAGCGGTGATGATGTACGTCATACACCAAGGGGATACCTTCGGCCCGGCACAGCAGCAGCAGATCGGATGGCGTATAGGTCGTGTCGTCGTTCTCGACCGTCAGTCGGCTCCTGGCTCGCTCTGACAGGCGGCTCAGGTTGTGGGCAAACCGACCCAGAGCCTCCGGCTTGTCACCATAGGCCCCGCCACCGTGGATATTCACGACATCGGCTCCAACCCACTCAGCAACCTCGGTCTGATATTCAAGCTCCGCGATGGATCGGTCAACGACTTCAGGGCGAGGAGAATTCAACACAACAAACTGATCGGGATGGAAACACGTTCGGATGTCATGATCGCGGGCGAATTCACCACACGACTTGAACCGTCGAACGATCTCTTCGCCGTCTGGCAGGTCATGGATGTCGTAGCCGCATTCGTCGTGCGTCTTGATTGGGAGGATTTGGCTGTTGATACGAAAACAACCGATACCGTTGTCGGCACAGAACCGAAGCGATGCCTGCAACGCCTCGGCATTCGCCAAGCACAGCCCGGACAATTTGGCCAAAGCAGAATCGCGGTCCATGCTGCTGATGGCCTTGACTGTCGTGTTACGGAACTTGATCGGCTGGTCGTGGAAGATGCAGCAAAGCCCCAGGCGGATTGAAGAGTCGTTGCTCATGTTCCCCAATTTTCCCATAATTGATGTCGGGTTTCACTCCGGTGAGATAAGTAAAGTCACAGCAGATCGGATTTTGGAATGTCGGGGTTAATCTTATTGACCGGGGCCACAGGATATGTTGGGGGGCGATTGTTGTCGCTCCTTCAGCAACGTGAGATCCATGTTCGCTGCGTGACCCGGCGACCTGAAGCATTGCAGGATCGGGTCAATTCCACCACTGAGATTGTTCGGGGAGATGTCACTGACGGTCCGTCACTGAAACCTGCGTTCGAAGGCGTGGAGACCGCCTATTACTTCGTACATTCGATGGGCGACAACAGCGACTTCGAATCGCTAGATCGAATCGCGGCGGAAAATTTTGCGAAAGCCGCGACGGAAGCAGGCGTGCGGCGCTTGGTCTACTTAGGCGGACTAGGCAACCCCGATGAAAAGCTTTCGAAACACCTACGCAGTCGACAGGAAACTGGAGACGTTTTGCGGGCTCACCACTCGCAAGTGATCGAGTTTCGAGCTTCGATCGTGATCGGTTCGGGCTCACTGTCGTTTGAGATGATTAGGGCGCTCGTCGAGCGCCTGCCGATCATGATCTGCCCGCGCTGGGTCCAAGTGAAGGCGCAGCCGATCGCGGTGGAGGACCTACTGGCTTATCTGATCGGCGCTCTCGAACTCCCGGCCTCTAGTTCCCGGATACTCGAGATCGGCGGTCCCGATCAGTTCTCTTATGGTCAGATTATGCAGGAGTATGCGCGACAGCGAGGGTTGACGCGGTGGATGATTCCTGTGCCGCTGCTGACCCCTCACTTGTCCAGCCTCTGGCTTGGGCTCGTCACCCCGCTCTATGCTCGGGTCGGGCGGAAACTTGTCGAAAGCCTGCGGAATCCGACGCTCGTCTCGAACAACGTAGCGGAATCCACCTTCGCCGTTCGTCCACGGTCCGTTCGCGATGCCATTGCACGGGCGCTCGTGAACGAAGATCGTGAATTTGCCGAAACCCGGTGGTCGGATGCACTGTCAACGGCCGGTCAGTTGAACACTTGGGGTGGTGACCGATACGGTTCGCGGCTCGTGGATTCGCGGACGATCACGGTGGCCGTCCCACCCGAACAGGCGTTCGCGCCCATTCGCCGCATCGGTGGTCGGACCGGCTGGTACTACGGCAACTGGTTGTGGTCGCTCCGCGGATTCCTCGATTTACTCATTGGCGGAGTGGGTGTCCGACGCGGCCGGCGTGATCCAGACAATCTGCATGTGGGCGAAACACTCGACTTTTGGCGTGTCGAGGTTTTCGAGCCAAACCATCGACTGCGTCTGCAAGCGGAAATGAAGCTGCCGGGCCGGGCTTGGCTGGAATTCGAGGTCAATCCTTGCGAGCAAGGAAGTACGATTCGCCAGACGGCGATTTTCGACCCCTTGGGACTGGCTGGGCTGCTGTACTGGTACGGAATCTATCCGCTCCACCAATTCGTGTTTGCAGGCATGCTTCGGAATCTGGCCCAGGCAGCCGAGCAATCCAATTGTGATCCTGCATCGCCGGACGAGGTGCTGGCCGAGGCGACCGCTCCGAAATCACCTCCATCGGGAGCCCAGTTGTGACCGAAAGCAAGGAGAGTGGCATGATTGTCTCGCCGGAGGATCACAATCGCCGCCTTGGGCAAATCGTTGGCTCTGGGCCGCAAGGATCTATAACTTGGCATGGGGAGCATTTGCGATCGCGTGGCCCCACCTATTGTTCGACCTCGCGGGTGCCGAGCCGATCGCTTTTCCCGAAATCTGGCAATGTGTCGGGATGATCGTCGGTGTCTACGGGATCGGGTACATCATTGCGGCCAGCGACTCGCGAACCCATTGGCCGATCGTGCTGGTCGGGCTACTGGGCAAAGTCTGCGGAATTTTCCACCGGTACGTTCAGTGACTGAAGGCCGCAAGCAACTTCACTCGGGGGAAAACGATCGATCCTTTTTCCCTCGATAAAATGGTGATAAGCCGCCCTGGAAAGCTAGTAATTGCTGGTGAGTAGCACTATACTGTCGAGGTATTTGTCGCTCCTTGACCAACCTTTTCTCGATCTAACTCCCCCTCTCTCTTGCCGATCGTACGGGTCGGAATTCATACAAGACACGGGTGCCGATGCACCCGAACATTCACCAGTCTCGCAACTTGGAATTGTAATCTCGTATGAAGACGATTACCTGGCTAGTCGGCAGCGCTTCAGACTGCGATATCATTATTCACGACAAACAGGTCGCTCCTCACCATGCTCGGTTAACAAAACAATCCGATGGTTTCCACTACCTCAAGGATTTGGATTCTGAGCATGGTACGTTTGTCGAAGGCGTACGGATCACGGAAGCTTGTCGGGTAACTCCCCGAGACAACATCAAGATTGGTCCGCAGGCAGCACTCGAATGGCCTCAGGCTCCTCCCGTGGAATCGCCGGCACCTGTGCCGGCGGCATCGACGTCAGCGGAGCCTGCGCGTCGGAATCCCGTGTTGCTAGCCGTCGGAGGCTTAGCACTTTTAGCTGTGGGTGCTGCGCTGGGTGCATGGCTCGTGCCGCAGTTCTGGCCAACCGAAGCGGTCCAAGCAGCCGAGGGGGACGAAGCGAGCGAGTCAGGTCCTGCGGAGGAGAGATCGTTCGAGGGATTCAAAATGGGGACGTTGCCAGCGAACGACCCCATCAAGACGATCAAGGTCACAATCGATGTTGACGAGAATGGAGAGCCGCTCAATGAATTGGTCGATCTGCACCTGGGCTTCGGCTTTCCGCTGCGATTGTACCCGGTCGGTTCCGATTCGCGCGGTCCCACGTTTGCGGCATTCCCGCAAAACTCCTCGCTAGAGCCTGGCGAGAACACCGTCGATGCCGGGAGCAGTGCGTGGTTTGAATTTAGCTCGAGTTCGGAAGAAGCAGGACTGGATGAATTGCAAACAACCACCACGTTGCTTAGTGATCTCACCGTGGCCGACGTCCATAATATCGGCATCGCTTCTCGTGGCCGAGGTAATTGGATCCTGTCAGGGTACAAGATCGAGATCAATGGAACCTTATACGCATCGAATGATGCCATTTACGCCAGCGCGGAGGAAATTCAATCGCAAAATGAAGTTGAAATGCTTTCGCGGCAAGCCGAGATCGACGCGTTGGAGGACCAACTCAAAGACCTGAGAGAGATTGTCGAAACCGGGCTGGCCAGCGACAGCGATGAAGCGGCACTGGAGGTGGGCGAAGCTGATTTGAGCCTGCTAAAGGATCAACTCATTACGAATGTTGGTCTAGTCTCCGGATATTATCCGTGGTTCGAGGAGTCGGATGCTGAATTTAAGCCAAGCTCCTCATCCGAGGAGACGGTCAAGTCAGTCGTCGTAACCTTAGTGACGGCCCCTGAGAAACATTCTGGGACTGGTAACTCGCTCTACCTGATTTCGGGGCCCAAGAAGCACTTGCTTTCGGCTGTCCCCAATGCCTTGAGCGACGATCCTCAGCAAGAGCAGAAATTCAAAATCGATCCTGTTGCCCTGAAATACGATCCCATTTCAACCAAGCAGATTGATGAATTTGCGATCGGCATGCTCGGCACGGATGTCCCTTTCGCGCAAGTGCCTGATCGAGCGAAGCTTCAACGTGTGAGCGTGGAAGTAGACGGGGAGGTTGCTTACAACAGCGAACAGAAAGAGGTCGACCGAAAAACTCTGTCAACCATCCAATTGCTGCCACCAGTCCATCGCGATGATCTGGGCGCTGTGGTCAAAAATTCCGAGTCGGCGCGTCAAAAGTTTCAGTGGACGCCTGGCATGGTGATT
>JBGTJT010000728.1:0-11868 GCA_041744995.1 Pirellulales bacterium
GCGGCGCTGGGCGGAAGCGCGCGGCAAAGCGGATCGCACCGGACGCGCGCGAGGAAGCACGACGCATGCCGCGGCCAGCAGATTCATCGTTGCCAACGCGATAATGCTCCACTGCAATCCAAACAGCGCGATCAGCAGAAAACCCGTGGCTAGCGAGCCGAGGACGTTTCCCCAAGCGCTTGCGGCGTAGAGCCGCCCCGTACGTCTCCCCAGTTCGTGTCGACGCCGCAGCAAATGGCTGGCGGCAACGGGGAAGCTAAGCCCGGCGAGGGTCGAGGGCAACAGCAATATGCCGAAGCAAAGCGCAAAGCGTCCGCCCAGGACCGCCCCCCAGTCCCCCTCCAAAGATGCCAGCCACCTCTGTCCGACGCCCCCGGTCAGCCACGAAAACAGGGCCAGCAACGCCAGCGATGTTCCCGCCGCGGCCATCTGAAGCCACGCATACACGGGGAGCGGTCGGATCAAGCGAACGGTAATCCAACGGGCGATCAGGCCGCCGCCCGCCAATCCTAGCAGAAAGCTGCTGACGACGATCGTATAAGCGTAGGTGTCGCCGCCCAGCAGAAGCAACAGCAAACGGGTCCAAGCCACCTCCATTCCCAGCACCGCGAATCCGGCCATAACGACTGCCGCGAGCAACCAGCGATCGTCCGCCGCTACGTCGTGCGGAGAGGCTGCCGAGGGGCGCGACTCGTCGAGTGGCTTTTCCAGCGTCGCCGGCTTTCGCGACGTCAACGCCACCATTCCGCCAATCGCTGTGCCGACGCCTGCCGCCAGCCACACCGCGCCATGAAGTCCCAACGCCGCAATGAGCCAGAAGCCGGCCGCCAAGGCGCCGACGGCGCCCCCGAAGGTTTCGATCGCGAACAGCTTACTGAAACCAGGACGAAGGCTGTCTCCGGCGGAGACCGTCGCGCGAATTAGCGCCGGGGCCACGCCACCGAGCAACATGGTCGGCGGCAACAACACCAACGTTGCGAACACGACTTGATAGAAAACACGGACGCCGGGAAAGTTCGAAACACCGGCGAATAGCGCGTCGAGCAGTGAGGCGACGGGCAAAATAAAGGCAACGCCGCTGGCTGCAATTGCGCAACTGAATACCATGAACCATGCCGCCAGGCGCAAGGGACGGTCGGTGCGATCCGCTAGGCGACCCAAGAACAAGGCTCCCAGGGCCAAGCCGCCAAGAAAGGTTGCCAGTACCACGGCGGCCGCCTGCGCCGTGGCACCGAACACTTGCACGAACTGCCGCGCCCAAACAACCTGAAACACCAGCCCGCAGCCGCCGGCGGCGAGCGCAAGAGCATAGCAGAAAGAACGTTGCATTAGCTGAGTTCGTTGTGACATTGCTTTCAGCTTTGCCGCCTAAATAAGGGGCGCGCTTGAAGTAGAGTATTGCTTCTTGGAAAATGGTCCGCCAGGAAGCGGCGTCAGGGCAAATCAAGCCATGTCAATAAACCGTGCTGTGGTCTTAGGAGAAACAGCCCCAGTAACAGGCTTTCACCGACCGGCACGTCCACCATGGTCGCCAGAACAAACAGCCATCGATGCCACAAATAGCCTGCTTGAATACTGTCGGCATGCGGCAGCCAATAAACTGCTTCATGGGTCAGGCAACCGACCGCCGCCGCCGTTGCGCCGGCAACCAGCAAGAAAGCAACCCAGCGACGTCGGGCGAGGGAGAACCAAAGGTCGGCAATCACAGCGAGCGGCGCCAGCACAATAATCCACGCCAAGTGGCAGGACAGCAGGACATGCGTGGGCGGTCCACACCCCCACACACCGCACACGGCGTGTCCGGAGTCCAGCGGCGAGGCGGCGATCGATAGCGCGCCAAGCAACAGGGCCGCCCAGGCACCGCCGGCGCCAATCAGCAACAGTGTACCGCGTTGCATATGTCCCTCCTCGCCGCCATGCATCGCGATGATGCGACGGACGATCCGCTACAAGCTGTCCGGCCTGCCGGAAGGCAGTTTGACCCCCGCCTGGCTTAACCGTTCAATTGCCAGCGGCCTTCCAGTAGCTTGAGTTCGGATGAAACACTTCCCAGGCCTTGGTGAAACTGATCACGCCCGTCAGCGGCGCGAGTTGCTCGCCTTCCAATTTGCCGCCATTCGCCTCTCCCCGCATCCAGTTCCAGCTACTGCCGGTCTGCTCGTCCACGACTTTGTCCTCGCGAAGCACAAAGGACAGGGTTTGGCCGTTGACTCGACGATCATAGATCACCGCCGCACCACTCCTCTCATCAAAGAACACGACGACCGGCTTGTCGTTGAGCCTGTCGTTGACAATCGGCTGCAGGATCAACTGATCGTAGGGCCAGGCCTTGGCCGTGTTGCGATCCGACAAACCGATCACGAATTTGGTTGGATCGCGGTACATCTGGCGATTGAATTCGCGGGCCGTGCGGCTGAGCATCACCACGGTGGTCTCGGGATGCGCTAGCTGCCACGTTTTCCAGTCGGTGATGGTGGAGGGGATAATCTCCAGTTCCTTGCCTTTTAATTTTCCCGCCATGGCGCGGCCGAGGAGGTGGCTCCAGAGCGAGCCTGTTTCCAGATCCCGCATGACCAGACTGCGATTCCACAACATGCCAGATACTTGCAAGGTGACGGATTGATCTCCCACGTTTCTGGCATACACGATGCCGTTGTGACAGAGATGTCACCAGGTTGCCGCGATCGGCAACTGACCGATTTGATCGTTGAGAATCTCCCGCTGCGGCCCGGTCAACATGTTGATCGGGTAGGCGCGCGCGACACCGTTGACCTCGACGCCCAACACCAGTTCGGCCTCGCCGAGCTTGCCTTGAGCTTCAGCGGCAGTCGCGATGGGAAACTCTTTGATGGCCGGCAAGGGGGGCATCAATCGAACCGGCTTGAAACCGGAGTCCGCATTTTCAGCTTCCCAATTGCCTAGCCCTGCTAGCCGAATCTCGCCGTCTCGGCGGCCGAAATCGAGAATCCCCCGATCGCCTTCCCTGATCACCCAAAACACTATGCCGGAAAACAGCGCCGTGGCCGCGGCGATCGTCGCCAGCGCCGTCTTTCTGCCGATTTGCTTTTTCCAGATTGGTTGCATGACAAACCTCGACTTCCGGGAGTGACACGATTGGACTATTACACATATTGGCGGATTTGCGACATGGCGTCTGTAAGGCAACGCACAAACGCGGCACGTCGCATCCGGTCCCCGGAGGCGCGCTGGCGATCAATGCATCACCGCGCCTTGGCAGCCGGAACCGGCGCCGGCGGTGCAGCCGAAGCAGTGACGGCTGGTCGTGATCCGACGCGTGGCGAGGGGCGTCTCGTCGAAGTCTCGAATATCTTGTGGCAGTTCGTCCGCCATGCTCAGTTCGAGCATCTGGTTGAAGTCGCAGTCATACAGCTTGCCCCGCCAATCGACCGACAGCGTCGTGCGGCACATGACTCCCTCGACGGCCGCGGGATTGAACGCATGGATCAACTTGTCGAGGTAGGCGTCGTACTGCTGCTCGCGGATCAACTCCTCAAGAAACCGGCTGATCGGCAAGTTCGTGATGGTGTAGAGTTGCGAGAACACAACGCCGTAGCGAGCTTGCAACTCGCGGCGATACTCTGCTTCCAGCTTCTCCTGCGAAGGCGGCAGCGCCGGACCGATCGGATTGTAGACCAGCGTCAGCTTTAGCTTGCCGTCCGGCTGCCCGTAACCCAACGCGTTGAGCCGTCGCAATGCTGCGATCGAACGGCCAAAGACGCCGTCGCCTCGTTGTGCGTCGCAGTTTTCTTCCAGATAGCACGGCAGCGAAGCGACAATCTCGACTTTGTGTTCGGCAAGAAACTCCGGCAAGTCGGTAAAACCAGGGGCCATTAAGATCGTCAGATTGCAGCGGTCGATCACGCGGCGGCCCAACGCGGTGGCCTGCTCGACCAGCCAGCGAAACTGGGGGTTCATCTCCGGTGCTCCGCCGGTGATGTCGAGCGTGGGGATTTCGGTCTGCTCCAATACGCGAATCACCGCCTCGGCCGTGTCGCGCGACATGCTCTCGCGGCGATCTGGTCCGGCGTCGACGTGGCAGTGCGTGCAGGTCTGATTGCACAGCTTGCCGACATTGATTTGCAGCACCTCGATGCCGGTGGCGCGCAGCGGCTGGCAGCCGCGCTGATTCAATATCTCGGAGAATGTCGCATGCCGCTCGGTGGAGGCGTCGTCGAGAATCTCAAGCTGCCGCTGGGTTTGCGAGAGCGGGTTGCCTTGCCGCAATAAGGTTAGATGCACGAAAAGCCGCCTTCCAAAGTAGATATTACGGGGTATTGAGCTTTCTCAATTCGGTCAATATATCTTTGACCGATGGCCGATCGCTGAAGGTTTCAGCGCGTCGGGCGTATCGCACGGTTCCATCTTGGTCGATGATGAAGGTGGTTGGACGGTTGCTCCATTCCACGTGGATGCGCATCTGAAATGCCACACCATAGGTTGCGCTGACCGTCAGCGCGGGATCGAGCAGCAAGGGATAATGCACGTCGTCGGCATCCAGCCCGGTATTTTTCAAGAGCGATCGGGAAGCCCACGCCTCGTGCGGGTCGATGGCCACCAGTGCCGCGCCCAGTTGGCGAATCTCCGATAGTTTGTCGCGCAACTGCGCGAGTTGCCCATGGCAGACCGGTCACGTGTCGCCATAGATGAAGACCAATACGACCGCTTGCTTGCCACGATAGTCGCTCAGCTTGACGCGGTCGCCTTGCATCGAGGTGAGTTCGAAGTCCGGCGCCGGCTTGCCAACTCGTGCGGTATCCATCCGCCGGCCGTCCCAGCGCTTGAGTGTCTCGACTATATCATCGTCGAGCGGCGCCCCGTCGCGTTCCTTTAGATAGCCGACGTGGCGTTTGACGTCGCGATTCGGCTCGCCTTGCAGGAACGCATCCCAATCCACGCCGTCGCTTTTGCCGAGCATGCCGAGCGAATCGACCAGATAAAGCCGAACGGCGGGATCCTGCTCGGACTGTAATGCCTCGACCAACGGCTTGGTCGGCACGTCGGCGCCCAAGTATCCCAGGGTTTGGGCCGCCAAGATTCTCTGCGGCGCGTCGCCCGTCCGCAGCGCCTTCAGCAACACGGCAACCGCGTCCTCGGGCTGTTGCACCAATCCCTGCATGGCCAACATGCAGGCCTGCCAACCGGCGTCGTCGAGCGGCCGCATGTAGCCCGCCTTGGAATCGTCCCCTTGCAGCCAGTCCCCCTCGCGCCATTGCTGTGTAAAGCGGTCGAGCCACTCTTGCGGGTTGCGCTCAGGCTCGCCAGCGTGGCCAAACGCCGTCCAGCTTATGGTAAGTGTGCCGACCAGTGCGACAACTGCATATGACATACTTTGGTCCTTTCATGATAGGAATGGCCGGTGGAAGCAGGTTCAGCAGCAGGGACCCTCGTCGCCGCAACAGGCACCTGGCGCATCGGTTGTGGTCGAATATTCTGCGCCCTTGGTTTCTCGCGGGTCTCGTCGCACATTGCGACGGCAGTCAAATGTTCCCGCCTCTTCCAGCGGCACCGCCGTCCGCGGCTCGATCGGCTCGAACATTCCATTATACGGCTCGTCTTGGAGCAAGTGATATGTCTTGTCACAAACGGCCGTCCTTTCTCCGCGGCGATAGATATGCCCGTCGTCATCCTTGACTGTCTTAAACGGTCCACAATATACGACCGCCTGGTTTCTTTCGAGGCAAGGCCCATGTTTACCTTTATAGGCGACGACGGTCAACGAGCGAAATTCGATCCCTTCGATCGTCTGCCACGGCTTGCTTTGCCGCGCGGCGATCCGCACCCCGTGAAAACCCGCCTCCTCGAACTCCTGGAGAAATTCATCCTCGCGAAAGGCGCCGGCAATGCAGCCGGACCACAGTTCGGGGTTTTGCTGTAGGTGCTGCGGCACCTCCTCGTCGCTGACGATGTCGCTGATTGCGGCCCGCCCGCCGCGGCGCAGCACACGGAAGATTTCCGCAAACAACTGGCGGCGATCCTCCTTGCGGACCAGATTGAGTACGCAGTTGGAGACGACGCAGTCGACCGAGTTGTCGGCCACCAGCGGGTGTTCGCTGCGGAGGCGGTGTTCGACGTGGCGCAGCGCCAGGTAGCCGGATGGATCTGAAACGGGGTGTTGAGCCAACTCCTCGGCCAACCGCTCCAGATCGAGTCCTAGATCCTGGATCAATCCATAGCGGAACTCAACATTGGCGAAGCCCAGCCGCTGAGCCACTTCCGGCGAGTGCTTGCGGGCGAGTGCCAGCATCTCGCGGTTGCAATCGACGCCGATCACTCGGCCCTCCGGACCAACGACTTGGGCGGCGATGTAACACAGCTTGCCGCCACCACTGCCCAAGTCAAGGACCGTGTCGCCGGGGCGAACATAAGGCGTCGGATCCCCACAGCCGTAATCGCGATCAATGATTTCCTGCGGGATCGCGGTTAGAAAATCGGCGGCGTATTCGACCGGGCAGCAAAGGGCCGGCTCCCGCTGTTGCGCGGCGCTGGCATACCGGTCGTACACAGCCGCTTCAGGCAAATGAGTTGACGAAGAGGAAGTAGAATCCATGCGGTGGGTATCCCTCCAGATAAAGGCAAGCAAGTACCGTTTGTAGAGTGGACGCGAAAGACAGGAAATCCTTACGACTTTTTTAACGCGTCCCCGATCCTGCTGACGGTCCCGACGGTCTCGTGGAGCCAGAGCCTTGTGGAACCGGTTCCGAATAGGTCGGTGACGATGAATAGGTTGACGGAGCGTAGTCGTAATCCGGGTACGACCGCCCGCCACAGCTTCCGTTGTGACAGGAACCACCTTGCCGGCAACCGGACAGACCGGCGACAGCTAACAACAAAACGCTGGACATAAAAGCGATCAATTTCAATCTGCGCGACATACGAGAATCCTTTCACTAGTTTAGCCTGTTGGGCAGGGAGGCAAGACTTCCAGTCCTGTCCTTATCGACTGCTGACCGTATCGCGCAACGTGAGCGGCCATACGAAGCCCCCAAATACTAACACTTGGGAGCCAGCAGTTCTGTGAAACGTGATACACCACGGCGCTCAAGTCAAAGCACGACAAGATGACCTGATAAGCTCCGCTACTGCGGGCTTCGCTTGGTAAGCTATCGCACAGTATACTGATTCGCGGCGGGCGACAATGCATGTTCTATTTGGAGGCAACAAGGCGTCTCGTCAGATGTGAGTTGCCCCGTCGCTTCACCGCGATGGCTTGAGCCGCCTGCTGTCCGATTCCAACCTGCTATGTCCTTGTTAACCTTATATGGAGACGCGTTTGATGAAAACTGAAAGCCCCAGAGACCAAGAACTATCGCGACGCAAATTCCACGGATTGGCTCTCGCCGCCTTGGGCGGGGCCATTACAGGCACCATGGTCGGCTGCGGCAAAGCGGACGACGGTGCGAACGCCAGGGCCGACGCGAGCTCGTCAGACAATGACGCCGCCAATGGATCGGACAATGCCTCCGATGCGGGTTCCGGCGCCCGCGGCGACGAAGCGGCGGCCGAGAACGGACACGATCCACAGCTATTGCTTGAGGGCAAAAACGTCTGCCGCGGTTTGAATCACACCTGTGCGAACCACAAGGAGGGCGACAACAAGTGCGCCGGTCAAGGCAACTGCGCCACCGCCGCCGCCCACGCTTGTCATGGAGAGAACGAGTGCAAGGGCCAAGGCGGCTGCGGCGAACATCCCGGCCAGAATCTCTGCAAAGGCAAAGGCAAATGCGCCGTGCCGCTGAGCGACAAGGCGTGGACCACGGCGCGATCGGCGTTCGAAAAGGCCATGACCGACGCCGGCAAGGAATTCGGTCCCGCTCCCGCCAAGAGCTGATCGGCCATACGGACGACATATCGACGCGCGCCGTCGTTGGCTTACAGCGGCGGCGCGCGGCTACCTTCAGTCGAAGAGTTCCATGCGACTAGGACATGACAATCTCGGACTTGGGCTCGGTCTGCGGACCGTACATTATCGTGACATCCTGGAGCGTCAGCCAAAGGTCGATTGGTTCGAAATCATCAGCGAGAACTTCATCGACTCCGGCGGCCGGCCCCGGTACGTGCTGGAGCAAATCGCCGAGCGGTATCCGATTGTGATGCATGGCGTTTCGATGTCGATCGGCAGCACTGATCCGCTCGACAGGGAGTATCTCGACAAGCTGAAGCGGCTGGCGCGACATGTGAACGCGCGCTGGATTTCGGACCATCTCTGTTGGACCGGCGTGGCGGGGCGCAATACGCACGACTTGCTGCCGGTGCCGTTCAACGAGCAAACGTTGCGGCATGTGACCGAACGAATCCGCATCGTGCAAGACATTCTCGAACGCCCCCTGGTACTCGAGAATCCCAGCAGCTATGTGACCTTTGCGGACTCGACGATGCCCGAATGGGAATTTCTCACTCGCATGGCGGAGGAGTCCGATTGTGGCTTGCTGCTGGACGTAAACAACGTCTATGTCAGCAGCGTCAATCACGACTTCGATCCGCACGAGTACCTGGACAATATCCCGCACGAACGTGTCGTGCAGTGCCACCTGGCCGGTCACACCAATTGCGGCACCTACTGCATCGATACGCACGACGGTCGGGTGATCGATCCGGTTTGGGAGCTCTATGCCAAGGCTCATCGCTTCACGGGCGGAATCTCGACGCTTTTGGAATGGGACGCCAGCATCCCGCCGTTCGACGAAGTTCACGCCGAGGTACTCAAAGCCAAGCGGTATATGGGCGAGCAACTGCCCGCTGCGGAACCGATGGCCGCCAATGCGTCCGACTCACCGCCGAGCGGCGCACATCCGCTGAGCGAGCCGGTGCCGCATCCGTTGCACCACGTCGCGCCCGAAGTCGCATGAGCAAAGGCGTTCCCAACATGGATCAACCTCGGCCCGACCTCGTTCGAATCCAGCGTTGGATGCAGTCGGTCATCTCACATCCCGATGGGATTGAACAAGGCATCTCGTCGGCGGAGGCTCGTGCGGAGATCGACGTGCCGCTGTCGCAAATCGAGCAAGTTATCCTGCCTTCGCAGCACAATAGCAGCGTCGATCGGCTGAAGGTTTACGGTAATGCCTATTACGCGCGGTTATTGGAATGCCTGCGGGAGAGTTTCCCGGTCACGGCCAAGATGCTGGGCAAGGAAACGTTTGATCAGTTTGCCTTCGGCTACCTGCAACAGTTTCCCTCGACCAGCTACACGCTGGGACGTCTCGGCGACTCGTTTTTCGATTACTTGCAGCAGACGCGTCCCGACCGCGAACAGCGGGCGGCGGGCGAGATTAGTTGGCCCGACTTGTTGATCGACCTGGCTCACCTGGAATGGACCATCGAGCAAGTATTCGATGGCCCTGGCGTGGAACACGCCGCGCCACTGTCGGTCGAGCAACTCGCCGCGATACCGGTTGACCGCTGGGAAGAAGCGCGGCTCGTACCGGTCGAGTGCTTGCGGTTGCTGAAGTTTTCGTTCCCGGTGAACGAATACTTCACGGCCGTCCGCAACGACGAGTCGCCGCCCATGCCGTCGCCGGAACCTTCCTGGCTGGGGGTTACCCGTCGCGATTACATCGTCCGCCGCATACCGCTGTCGCGGCCGCAATATGTTTTGCTGTCCGCCTTGCAGCATGGGGTCACCGTGGGCGAGGCGATCGAGCGAGCCGCCAAGGAGGTCGACGATCTCGATCGGCTGGCGGCCGATTTGCGGCAGTGGTTTCACCAGTGGGCAGCGGCGCAACTCTTTGCCCGGATCGAATTTGCCGAGTGAAGTCCAGGCGGAGGACGTCTCATTGCCCCCTACCGGTGTTCCGGGTTCTCGAAGTCGAACCTGCAGCCGGCACCCCACTCGGAGCGCTGATTGCCATGTGCCGGAATGCCGCCGAGTTCCTTTAGAATCCGGGCACAGTGCAGCAGGTTCCACGTCATGAAGGTTGCGTTGCGGTTGGTGAAATCGTTCTCTGGACCGCCCGAGCCTTCATCCAGATAGGAAGGCCCCGGCCCCGCTTCGCCCACCCAGGCAGCGTCTGCCTGTGGCGGAATCAGATACCCGATGTGCTGCAGCGAATAGAGGATATTCATTGCGCAATGCTTTGCTCCGTCTTCGTTGCCGGTTACTACGCACCCGCCGACTTTGCCGTAGTAGGCGTATTGTCCGCGCTCGTTCAGTTCCGCCGAGTTGGAGTAGAGCCGCTCGATCAAATGCGTGCAGACAGACGACTTGTCGCCGAGCCAAATCGGCGTGCCGATTACCAGGATGTCCGCCCGCTTGACCTTGTCGTACAACCGGGGCCAGTCGTCCTGCTCCCACCCATGCTGGGTCATGTCGGGCTGGACTCCAGGGGCGAGCTGAAAATCGACCGGTCTGAGGCGTTCCACTGCCACGCCGTTGGCTGCCATGATCTCTTGCGAGATCTGTATTAACCCATCGGTGTGAGACTGTTGCGGCGACTTCTTTAATGTGCAATTGAAAAACAGGGCGCGCAGCTCCGAAAAATCCCAGGAGCTGGATTGACACATCTCTTGTTGCTTTTCGTTCAGGGGCATGAGTAATTCCTCTTTGGAAAAGGTTCGAATTGTCGCGGTTCACCGCGTCCATGCCAGCCATTTGCCGAACAGCTTTTTGATCAGCGGCGTCAGCCGGGTGCGACTGTATTGATCGCCGAGCTTGCGAATCGCCTCGGCCTGCGTGGGATAGGGGTGGATCGTGCCGCCGATTTTGCCCAAGCCCAGGCCGTGCGTCATTGCCAGCGTGATTTCCGAGATCATGTCGCCCGCGTGGCTGGCGACGATGGTGGCTCCCACGATCTTGTCGGTTCCCCGTTTGAGGTGAACCTTGACGAAGCCCTCGTCTTCGCCATCGAGAATGGCCCGGTCCACGTCGCGCAGGTGCTGCACGAAGGTGTCGAGTTCGATGCCCTGCTCGCGTGCCTGATGTTCGTACAGCCCGACGTGGGCGACCTCCGGCGAGGTGTAGGTACACCAGGGCATTACCAGCGAGGAGGATTTTTTGCGTCCCAGGAACAAGGCGTTTTGAATCACCATGCGGGCCATGAAGTCGGCCGCATGCGTAAACTGATAAGGGGAGCAGACGTCGCCGGCCGCGTAGATCACGGGATTGGTCGTCTGCATCCGGTCGTTGACCTGGACGCCCTTTTTATCGAAATCGACGCCGACCGCTTCGAGATTCAGATTCTCGACGTTCGGCGCCCGGCCAACGGACACCAATAGCTGATCGATCGCCTCGTCGTACGCTTGGCCGTGTGATTCGACGGCCAGCCGCACGCCGTCCTGGTTTCTGACCTCGAGTTTCTTGCCACAGCAGAGCAGCCTGACGCCCGAATGGACGATTGACTGTTGCACGATCTCGGCGGCATCGCGGTCCTCGCGGGGGAGTATGCCATGCTGGGCTTCGACCAACAGTACCTCGGCACCGAGTTCCGCGAACGCCTGCGCCATTTCGCAGCCTATTGGTCCTGCGCCGATCACGCCCAACCGCCGGGGCAACTCGGTCAGCGAGAACAAGGTTTCATTGGTCAGGTAGTCGACTTCGCTCAAGCCGGGGATCGAAGGCGCCGCCGCTCGCGCCCCGGTGGCGATGACGGCCCGCTTGAACTTGAGCTTTGTGCCATTGACGTCGACGGTGTTCGAATCGACGAATTGCGCCTGACCGAAGTAGACGTCGACTCCCAGCTCGCGAAACCGGGCAGCCGAATCATGCGGGCTGATGCTGGCCCGCAATCGCCGCATGCGTTGCATCACGGCGGCGAAGTCGACTGCCGGACGGCCCGGCGTCTGGATGCCGAATTCCCCGGCCTTGCGGACGGCCGCCGCGGCTCGGGCGGCGCGGATGATCGCCTTGGAAGG